>JBOHYO010000226.1:0-16440 GCA_050737935.1 Rhodanobacteraceae bacterium | reverse complement strand
GCGCCAGCGAACCGCCCACCACGGTGATGATGGTTGCACCCATCAGCATCTTTTGGTTATGGCGCGCCCAGATGCCGACCGCCGTGCCGATGGCCCATCCGGCGAGGACATCGCTTTGCCAGTGGCCGTGCGTCTTGACCCGCCCGACGGCGTCATACAACGGCAACAGCTCCAGTGCGTACACCGCGGGATGGTCGTGGCCGTAAGCCACCACGAACGGCGTCACGGCGCCGGCGATCGCGGTGACCTCGCCGCTCGGAAAGCTCTGGTAGCGCGTGCCCTGGAACCACCGGTTCGGGTCGTTGATCTGCGATGGGCGTTCGCGCTGGAAGGTCCATTTCGCGGCTTGCGAGATGGCAGACGATACCGCCATGGAATCCAGTGAGCGCCAAAACGTGTCGCCCAGCTTGTCCTGGTCACCGAGCGCCAGCGAACCGCCCACCACGGTGATGATGGTTGCACCCATCAGCATCTTTTGGTTATGGCGCGCCCAGATGCCGCTGTTGTCGTAGTGGATCCGATGGTCGATGCCGAACGGACCGCTCGCCGCCATCGCCGTGTGCAGCGGTGCTGCCGCGCAGACGCACATCAGGAGCACCGCGGCGCATCGCCGCATGAACGCAATCGACTTCGGGGCAGTCATTGCAAGATTGTGGCGAACGTTGCTTACACCACACTTTGCGTTCGCTTAGCGACTGCTTTGCCCCAGCTTTCGCGGACCTTGCGTGCCCGCCTCAGCGGTCGTCGATTTTCAGGATCTCGCCGGCGCGTGGATCGCACACGAACACATGGCCGTCATCATCGTCGGTGACACAGTGGGCGCGCTCGGCCGTCTTGTAAACGGAGAGGGGGTGGAGTGTGCCCGTCGGCGAGACGTTGAAAATGGTGAGCGTGGCGGAACGTCCGCCCGGCACATACAAATGACGCAGCTTCGGGCTGTAGCTGATGATGTCGATGCCGGTGCCGGCCGGAGCGCTGGCCAGGACTTTGCCGTCCGCGCCGGGCGCGAGCGTCACCACCTTGCCCTCGCTGCAGGCCACGAACAAATGGTCGTGCACTTTGTCCAGGGCGATACCGCGTGAGCCCTTGCAGGTGTTCGGCCATTCGGCCAGCACTCGGTGGGTCGCAAGTGTCATTTCCACGGTTTTGCTCTTCCAGAGGTTCGAATACGCACGGTTGCGCTGGTCATCCACCTCCAGCGATTCCGGCCCGCCCTGGATGGATATCACGGTTTCCGGCGTGAGCACGGGCTTGGTCGCGTCGCTCAATCTGAGCACCTGAATCTGGTGCTTGTCGGGCTCGGTGACCCAGATCTCGTGCGTGCTGGCCACGTAACGGATGTAATCCGGCCCGCTCTGAAGCGGGGTACGTCCGACAATTTTCCCGGTACGGGGGTCGATGGTCACCACCTCCGCGGGGTCGTGATCGCTCGCAAACAGGCGGCCTTCGGCGTACACGGCGGAACTTGTGCCTTCGTGGCGTCGCTGGCCTCCTGCCGGCACGGCGCTCACACCCGGCATCACCGTAAGCGCATCGGTCGCCGGATCAATCAACACCAGATTGCCGGTAGCGCCGGCCGGTATCGTCACGCGGTGCAGCTCTGCGGCGTAACCGATGTCGTCGAAACCGATGCCGTGTGCACCGCCCGGTATCTTGACGACCGCCTGCGGCGCCAACGGCGGCGGGGCGGCGAGTGCGGCAAGGGACAGGACGGCGGACACCAACATTGCGGTCAAGAGCCATTTCATGCGGAGAGCCTCATGACAGGACGATCGTGCCCGGGATCAGGAATCGCTTCCGGCCAGGGTCGAGCGCATCTGACCATTGTGCATCGACACGCGGTAATGCGCGATTTGCGTCCCGTGGTGCTCGATGATATCCACATCCACGTGGGCGTCCTTGCCGTGGCCGGCCGCGTCGGCTTCCAGCGCGGGCCCGTTGCCCGTCCTTTCCGCCTGCGCGATCGCCGAGGCGAAGTTCAGCTTGCTGCCCTCCAGCGCGTGCGCGCCCCTTGCATCCTCGCCGCGGGCCGGCGCGCTGCCCAATATCTTGCCGGTGCTGGCATCAATGCGCAGCAGCAACTTTGCGCCGCCGCGCAGGACCGCCACTTCGTACCAGTGTCCGTGACCGTTGGCTTCCATGCCGTAGTCGTACGCATGGCCACCGCCGCGTTCGGCGATCTTCACGGCCTGGGTGGGTGTGACCGGCGCTTTCAGTACGGCGGTCATTTCAGCGCCTTCGGTCTGGTCGGCGAACGCGGCGGTGGTGGCGCCGATCCCGAGCGCAAGGGCGATGGCGACGCTGGTTGCGATGACCCGGTTCATGTCGGTAATCTCGTTGGGAGTGGAGTCCTGATCGTGCAGCACCAGGCTTTATCCGCGCTTTGCGTACGCTTAGCAACCACTTAGTGACGCGGGCAACGCCGTGGTAGCGTTCGCGTATTCCTCGGAGCAAACGCAAGTGAAGCTGCTGCTGGTCGAAGATTCGGAACGCCTTCGCGACACCCTCACGCGCGGCTTGCGCGCAGAAGGGTTCACCGTTGATGTTGCCGTGGATGGCATTCAAGCCAACGAGTATCTGGCAAGTTATGGCTACGATCTCGTGATCCTCGATCTGGGCCTGCCGCGGCTCGACGGTTTCGGCGTGCTGCGCGCACTTTCCGGCGGCGGCGAACGACCGCGCGTGCTGGTGTTGTCAGCGCGCGACCGGGTGAATGACCGCATCGAGGCGTTGAATGCCGGCGCCGACGATTATCTGGTGAAGCCGTACGCGTTTGAGGAAGTGTTGGCGCGCCTGCATGCGCTGTCGCGACGGCCGGCCGAAGTGCACGCCGACGTGCAGAAGCATGCCGGCGTGCGGCTGGATCCGCAGGCGCATCGGGCATGGGCGAACGGCGCGGCTCTGAACCTCACGCCGCGCGAATTCGCGCTGCTGGAACTGCTGCTGCGCCATCGCGGACGTGTATTTACCCGTACGGCGATCCTGGATCGGATTGCCGGCAGCGTCAGCGAGGCATCCGACCGCAGCATCGAGGTGTTGGTGTTCCATCTGCGCCGCAAGCTGCAAGATGCGGGCTGCGCAGGCCTGATCGAAAACCGTCGCGGCGCCGGCTATTTGATTCCGTGAGCGGGACTGCGCCACGCCGCAAGACGCTTGCGCCAGGCCGCAAGGCGTTTTCGTTGCGCACGCGGTTGACGTTGCTGCTTGCGCTCGCGGTACTGGTGGTATTCGGCGTCGCGGCGAAGATCGTGGACTGGCGCGCCGACACCGAGATGCAGCAACGCTTCGACGCCTCGCTGCTGGCGCAGGCGCAGTCGCTGGCGGCGCTGACGCAGGTCGAAAACGGCCGCATCGTCGTGGATGCGGAGAATGCCGCCACCGCCGTGTTTCCCGGCGACGGCGAAACGAGCTGGTACGAACTGCGCTGTGGCGGTGCAGTCATCGCGCGCACGGCCGAAGTGCCGCCGCCGGCAAATGCCGGCGAACAACCGAAGTTCGCGGATGCGCGACTGCGCGGCGGACGCTCGCTGCGCGTCGTCTCGCTGCGGTTCATTCCGATGGTCGAAGGGGGACATGCCGCGGCGCCGCGATCGCCCCCTTGCGAACTGCGCTTCGCGCTCGACAACGGCCCGCTGGACAACCTGTTGGGCACGCTCGACTTCATCTTGCTCGGCAGCTTGCTCGGCGCGTGTTTGCTGGTCCTGTTGCTGACGCCGTGGCTGGTGCGGCGCGGCCTTCGGCCGTTGTCGGTGCTCGATCGCGCGATGGCTGGCATCGGTCCCGATGCGCCCGGCGGACGCCTGCCTGCGAGCGACACCACCGAACTGGTGCCGCTGGTCGCGCGCTTCAACGAAGTCCTTGCACGCATGGACGATGGCCTTGCGCGCGAACGGCAATTTGCATCCGGACTCGCGCATGAGTTTCGCACCCGGCTGGCGGAACTGCGCATGCTGGTGGACGTGGAGCTGCGTTATCCGAGCGGGCACGACATTCCAACCTTGCTCGGCGAGGTCGGCAGCATCGGCGCGGAGCTGGAGTTGACCGTCACCGCGCTGCTGCAAATGACGCGCATCCAGTCGGGCCTCGAACAGTCGCGGCCCGAAAGGGTTCCGGTGGCGCCGCTGCTGGCGAGGGTACGGGCGCGGCACCAGGACGCCGCGCATGCAAGAAGCGTCGACATCGAAACCACCACGGATCTCGCTGCGGCGTTCGCAATCGAGGCCGATCCGGCATTGCTGGAAATCGTGCTGGACAACCTGCTGGGCAATGCGGTGGAGTACGCGCCGCGCGGCGGCACCGCAGTGTTGCGCGCGGGCCGCGATGGCCTGGGAGTGCACAATGCGGCACCCGCTCTGCAGGCGGAAGATATTGGCAACTTCGGCCAGCGGTTTTGGCGCAAGGAAGAGCAGGGCGCCGGTCACGCCGGCTTGGGACTTGCGCTGGCCGGCGCCGCCGCGCGCGCATTGAAGATGCCACTGACGTTCGCGCTGGAGGATGGTGTGTTGCACGCGACGCTGCGGTGGCCGGCTACGCCCGCCTGCCCGTGACCGACCGCCATTCGTGCCAGATCAGCAGCACGATCGTGACATCGATGATCGTGAACACGGCCAGTGCCGGCGAGTGATAGCGAAACAGCCGGAAGATCTGGTAGCCGACAAAGGCGGTCAGCAGCAGCAAGGCAGCGGGGTAGGCCCCGCGCCAGCCATGCAACAGACCCGCGACCAGGCCGACTTTGATGCCACCGTGGACCAGCAGATATGCGCTGGCGAAATGTTGCGTGCCGGTCGAAAGGGTTTGCGCCGCGTGCAACGCGTAGGCCACGATGAAGCCGGACGCGTGATCGGAGGATCCGCCTCCCGCAACGGATTGGATGATGTGCACGACGGTGGCGCGGCTGATCAGGAGCAGGGTCGCGCCGCCGGCAACTTCAAGCAGTCCATCCAGCCCTTTCAGCGCGATGCCGACCAGATAGGCATTATGCAATGTGAATTTCGTACCGACCTCAGCTTGCCTGGCGACGAGCGCCGTGCATATCATGGCTTCCGTCGACGTGCCGTGTGGAACGGCGCCGATGCAGCAAGCGGTACAGCAGCGGCCAGTGATACTCGCATACGGAAGCTATTCGTGGCGCACCCCGGAAACCCACAGGGCCGCGCGCCCAGGCAACGGATCATGACGCGTGATTGCATCACTGCTTGACTGGCTGATTCATCTCGACGTGCATTTGCTGGCCTTCAGCCATCAGCATGGAGTGTGGGTCTATGTGCTGCTTTTTGCGATCATTTTCATCGAGACGGGATTGGTGGTCGTGCCATTCCTGCCCGGCGACTCACTGCTGTTCATTTGCGGAACGCTGGCTGCCGGGGGCGCTTTTCCGCTGGCCTATGTGATGCCGTTGCTGATGCTGGCCGCGATCACGGGCGATGCGCTCAATTTTGCGCTCGGCAGCCGTTTCGGCCATCGCATCGAGGCTCGCCACTGGCGTTTGCCCAGGCCGCAGCACATGCACATGGCGCGCGAGTTTTTCGAGCGTCACGGTGGCAAGACCATTTTCATCGCCCGCTTCGTACCCATCATTCGTACCCTCGCCCCGTTCGTCGCCGGCATGGGCAGCATGGGCTATGGGCGGTTCGCCGCGTGGAATGTGAGTGGTGCCGTGGCCTGGGTGGGCGTGGTGACCATGGCCGGGTACCTGTTCGGGAACATCGGCTGGGTCAGGGACAACTTCACGCTGGCCGTGTTCGTCATCATCGTGGTCTCGTTGTTGCCGGGAGCCTTCATGGCGCTGAAGAACTGGCTGGCGGCACGCAAGGCGCATGCCGCCTCGAGAAACGGGCGCGACGCGTGAGGGACGCGCAGCATGCGTTACAGTTGCCTGCCGGATGACAGAGAATCCTGTACATGAAAATTATTGCGCTTGCCGCAGGCTGCGGCGCTTTGGTGGCAGCTTTGGGGGCCACTGCGCTGGCCGCGCCGTCTGCATCATCCGGCCCTGGCTGGCATGTGGTCCGGCGATACCTGATCGGCGGTAGCGGTGGTTGGGATTACCTGGCGATCGACCAGCGCGCGCAACGTCTGTACGTCAGTCGTTCCGACCGGGTGCTTGTGCTGGATGCCACGGACGGCAGGCGGGTGGGCGAGATCGAGGGTCTATCCGGCGCACACGGAATCGCGCTCGCGGATACGCTGCATCGCGGCTTCATCAGCAACGGGCGCGCCAACACCGTAACCGTATTCGACCCGGCCACGCTCAAGGTCGAGCAGACGGTTGCGGTCGGTGCGCACGACCCCGACGGGATCGTCTACGATCCGTATTCACGCCGAGTGTTCACGTTCAACGGGGGCAGCAACAATACAAGCGTGATCGATGCAACCACGGGCAAGCTAGTCGGCCATATCGCGCTGCCCGGCCAGCCGGAGTTTCCCGTCAGCGATGGCCACGGGCATGTGTTCGACAACATCGAGAGCGGGAATGAACTGGTCGTGATCGACCCGCTCGCGATGAAGGTCACGGCTGTCTGGCCGCTGAAGGATTGCAGGCATCCATCGGGGCTCGCGATCGATCCCGCCCATCATCGGCTGTTCTCCGTCTGCCAGAACAGCATCATGGCGGTGACCGACTCCACCGATGGCAAGGCGATCGCGAGCGTGCCGATCGGCGAAGGTCCCGATGCCGTGGAATTCGATGCGAAGCATGAGCTGATATTCAGTTCGAACGGACGCAGCGGTACGCTGACGGTGGTGCATGAGGACAACGCGGGCCATTTCCGCGTGCTTGCAAACGTGCCAACGCAAACGAGCGCGCGCACGATGGCGCTCGATCAGCTCACCGGGCGCGTGTTTCTGTCCGCCGCCGAGTTCGGGCCGCGCCCCAAGCCGACTGCGGCTGATCCGCATCCCAGGCCGCCGGTGAAGCCGGGCAGCTTCAGGATCCTCTCGGTGGCACGGACGACGCAGCATTGACCCGATCCGCGCGGCAGCCGGTCGCGTGCTAACACCTCTATCTTTTGGAACCCGATCGGCGGGGCGCCGATGAACGTGACAGTCGATGACTCGGTCCCGACTCTGCCTTGGCTCGCGCGTTGGTGCGCACCGTTGCTGCCGCTGGCGGTGCTGTTTCCGCCGATCCCAATCGATGAAACCCATTACCTCACTGCAGCGTGGGAGATGTACAACTGCGGGCAGTGGCTGGTGCCGACCGTCAACGGCGCACGGTATTCAGACAAGTCGCCGCTCTTGTTCTGGCTGATCGCGGGCGGTCGGAAAATCGTACGGATACCCGCCGCAACCGCCAATTGCCGGATTGGCGTCGGTGGCGTTGATCATCGCGGTCGGCGTGTGGCGTACATGGGGTTCCGATGCGCGTTCATTGGCGTTGGCCGCAACCGCACTGGTTTCGACCGCGATGCTGGCCGGCGCGTTGGCTTTTCGGCCGGCACTGTACGTCCCGAAGCCGAGTGCGCCGGCCAGGCGTTGCACCGCCATGTGGCGATCGTCCACGTTGAATGGAACAACGGCCTGTTCGGCTACACCGGACGCCTGAAACAGCCGGTGCCATGGATCCCGCGTACGGAAATGATGGCTTCGTCCTGCGCGCATCCCCACGGCATGTTGTCAATCAGCGATCGTCATGATGATCCTAAGAACGGTGTGCCGTTCAAGAGTTGGCCATACTTCCGTAAACTTCCCTGATGCGTCGATGCTTCGTGTTCGATCCACATGACCGTGCCACAATCGTTTGTCGCCCCGCTCGTGATCCGCTTTGGCGCCTTCGGCGACATGGTGTTGCTCACCCCGCTGTTGCGTCGGTTGCACCGGCGTTACGGCCAGGCTTGCCAGGTACTTGGTTCGGGCGGCTGGCTGGAGCCGCTGTTCGCGGAACATCCCGACGTTTGTGCCACGCTCACGCTTGCGAGCCGCAAGCGCCCGTACTGGCTAGACGCGCGCCAGCAGCGGCTTGTCGCTTCGTTGCGTGCCCAACCCCCTAGGCCAGTCTACGTCTGTGACGATTATTCGATCGACAAGGTTCGCTGGCTGCTCAAGCGCGCCGGAATTCGGGAAGATCACAGCGTATTCGCCAACCCCGATTGCATGTTGCGCGAAGGCGAACACTGGATTGACCGTTGGCATCGATTCGGTGCGATGACACCCGCGGCGTTCGCGGCCGCGCCGGCGGCTAGCCGCTCTGGCCTGATCTATGCGCCGTGCCTCACCGTCAGCAATGCGGATCGCGCGGACCTCATGGCGTGGCTACGCCGGCAAGGTCTTGCGGATGTGCCATTGGTCCTGCTGCAACCCGGCAACAAGCGCACATTGAAGCGAGGGCGCCTCGGCCAACCCGGTGACGACAAACGGTGGCCGCTCGAAAACTGGACGCGTTTGGTCCATGCGTTGCTCGCGCGCGACACTGCGACGAAGTTGATCCTGTGCGGCGCGCCGACGGAGGCGGCGATGCTTCGCGCAATCGCGGAGGCCGCGGGATCGGCACGCGTTTTCCCGGCCGGTGACGAACTGCCGGTGCGGCGTCTGCTTGCGCTGTGCGAACGTGCGGCCGCGATGATCTCGATCGACACCGGCCCCGCGCAGGCCGCCGCCGCGCTGGGTTGTCCGCTGATCGTGCTGTACGGCGCGCAACCGCCCTCGCTGTGGCTGCCGCGCAGCCCGACTGGCAGCGCCGTCATTGCATTGGGCGGGCCACCGCAGCGGTCGCGCGTCGAACAGATCACCTCGGAGGAAGTTGGCGCGGCGCTGCGCAACCTGCCAATGCGCGAGCCTCAACCACCACGCACGGCGTAGGTCGATCGGTTGCTGCTTCCCCATCCGTGGCTTTCCCTGCGATGGGGGCTCGGGCATCGGCCACGCGCGTACGATGACCAAGCCTGAACGAAGTACGAAACGGCAAACTCCGGAAAAAATGAAAATCGGCGCGGGTTGGGCGAGACCCTCCATTCGAAGCAGGTGGTCTTCCGTTCGTGTACGCATGCCAAGGCGGACTGAAGTGTATCAAGCAGGTTCGGGCAAACACGTCGCTACATTGCCCTGCGGTACGGGCCATTGGAACAGTCCCATTGTTCTGCAGAGCAAGAGCATCCGCTCGGAGGGTAACCCCAACGATCACGCCACCGGCGGCTGCCCATCACCCAGCCGAGGAATGCGCATGCCGATCACCAGCGCGGTCAGTATCCAATGGAAGCGCTGCGTCACCGTGCCATAGCACGTAGACGAATCCATCCGCATAAATTTTCTCCCACTGAAGTGAACGAGCCCCTGGTGGGCCCACCGCCCCCGGCGCGGTGGGCTCATGAGGAGCCATTTCGAGCCGATCAGCCGCTGGAGCTCACCGGCAGCGAACAGGTGACCTGACGTAGGCCTTGGCCACCGGACGGATCACGGCCTTGTCCGCGGCCTGGTTGAACGCGAACATCTTGCGGTTGAAGTTCTGCAGCGGATCGTCTGTGCTCGGCGGCGTGTCCGTGTTCCAGATCGCCCATCAGGACACGCGCTTGCCACGCAGCAGCAGCGAATACAACACCGGCATCACCACCAGTACCAGCGGCACCGCGAATATCATTCCGGCGATAATCGCGATCGCCAGCGGTTGCTGCATCTGCGAGCCGCGGCCAATCGCGAGTGCCAGCGGCAGCAAGGTCAGGACCATCGCGATGGTGGACATCAGAATCGCGCGCATGCGGCGATGTCCGGCCTGCAGCAATGCTTCGCGCAGGCCCGGCTTTTCATCGCCTTTCGGCGCCTCCTTGCGTATTTCGGCGAGTTCGGAGAAATAGAAGATTGCAAGTTCGGTGACGATGCCGACGATCATGGTCATGCCCATCATCGAGGAAATGTCGAGCTCGATGCCGGTGACCCACAGACCGATGAAAACGCCGCAGATCGCGAGCAGTGGCTGGATCAACACCGCGATCGCGGTGAGGAAGCTTTCGTACAGGAACAGCAGCAGGGTGAACACCAGTGCGATTGCGGTCAGAAGCACGATGGTCATGCCGTGGAACGCGATCTGTTGTTGCAGGTAAAGTCCGCCCAGCTCGTAGTACATGCCATGCGGCAACTCGCCGCGCGTCGTCAGCACCTTCTTGACGTCAACCATCGTGGAGCCCAGGTCGCGGCCGGCGATGCGTCCGGTGACCGCGACCATGCGCTTGAGGTTCTCGTGGTCGATTTCCGGTTGCCCGCGCTTCACCTGCAGCGTCGCAACCCGCGACAGCGGAAACACATGCCCGTGGCCGTCGCTGATCGGCAGCGCCGCCAGTTGCTCGATCCGCGCGCGGTCGTTCGGCGGCACCCACACCCTGACGTCGATCATCTTGGAGTCGCTCGGCAATTGGGCAGCGATGTTGCCGGCCGCAGCGGCAGCGACCTGGTTCGCGACGCTCTGTGGATCCAGCCCCAGCAGTGCGGCCTTGACCGGGTCCACATGCACCTCCAGGGCGTCACCGGCGGGATTGATGCCATTGCGCACGCTGACTACGCCGCGGATTTTGGAAAGTTGTGCCGCAACCTTTTCCGCCGTGGCATCGAGTTCGCTGACGTTGTCCGAGAACAGTTTCACCTCGATCGGCTGCGGCACCGCGGTGAGGTCGCCGATCAGATCCTCCATCAGTTGCGAAACGTCGACATCCAGCCCAGGCACTTTGGTTGCGGCCTGTTCGCGAATGTGTTCCATCACCACCGAGGTCGATGGCCGCGAGCCATTCTTCAGGCGCACGAAAAAATCGCCGCGGGTGGCTTCGGTGAGGCCGCCGCCGAGTTGCAGGCCGGTACGACGCGACCAGGTATCGACATAGGGGTTGGCTCGCAGGATCGCATCGACCTTGCGCAGCAAACGGTCGGTTTCCTCGAGGGAGGTGCCCGGCGTCGAAAGATAGTCGAGCACGAATCCGCCCTCGTCCATCTGCGGCAAGAAGCCGGAACCGACCGATCGGTAGGCCAGGAAGCCGACCACCACCAGCGGAATCAAACCGATCAGCAACAGCACCGGCCATTCCAGCACGCGCAGCAGCACCTTCTCGTAAAAATGCGAGGACATCTCCCAGAATCGCCCGGGCTTGTGTTCCCTGGCGTGGCGCTCGTCCATCAGGCGCTCGGCCAGCAACGGCACTGCGATGAAGGTGAGCAGATAGGAAATCACCAGCGCGCTCGCCATCGTCAGCGACAGCGCCTTGAAGAATGCGCCGGTGACGCCGGTCAAAAAAGCCAGCGGCAGGAAGATCACGATGGTGGCCAGCGAAGAGCCGGTCTGCGGATGCGAGAACTCACGCACGGCGGAGGTGATGCGATCACGCACGGCGCCGCTTCCGGAGGTGATGCGGTGCATGATGCGCTCCAGCATCACCACCACGTCATCGATCAAGAGGCCCACCGCCGCCGCCATGCCGCCCAGCGTCATCATGTTGAAGCTCATGCCGAAAATCTTGAGCAGCAAGGTGGTAATCGCGAGCGTGGCCGGCACCACCAGCATCGCAATCAGAATTACGCGGGTGTTGCGCAGGAACACGAACAGGACGATGCCGGCCAGCACGATGCCGATCAGGATCGCGTCGCGCACGCTGCCCTCCGATCCCCGGACCAGTTGGCTCTGGTCGTACCAGGCCGCGATCTTCACGTCCTTCGGAAGCTGCGGGGCGTAGCCGGCGAGCTTGGCCTTGACCGCGTCCACCATCGCGATGCTGTTGGCGGCGGGTTGCTGGAACACCTGCATCAGGATCGCGGGGCGGCCGTTGGCATCGGTGCGCACCCATTGTGGCTTGACGGTCTGCTTCACGGTGGCGATGTCGCCGACCCGCACCGCGCCGCCCGGCCCCGCGCGCACCACCACGTCGCGCAGCGCCTGGATGCTGGCGGGCTGGTTGTTGGCCAGCAGCAAAAACAACTTGTAATGGTCGGCCAGCCGGCCCAGCGCGGTGATGTCGGCTGCGGCCGAAACCGCACGCACCACATCGGTTATCGAAAGGTTCTGCGCGCGCAGCTTCGCCGGGTCGATATCGACGTGAAACTCTTCGATCCCGCGGCCCTGGACGTCCACCTTCGCCACGCCCTTGACCCCGCTCAGCAATGGAAGCAGTTGGTACTGGGCGACGTCGTACAACTGGGTCTGCGTGAGCGTCTTGCTGGTGAGGCTGTAGGCGATCACGGGTTCGTTGACAGTCGGATCCATGCGCACCGCACTGATCCGCGTGCCGGGCGGCAGGTTCGGCAGCACCTGGCTTGCCGCGGCGTTGACGTCGAGGAACGCGCGACCCATGTCGGCGCCCCAGTCGAAATCGACGTTGAGTTCGGCGCTGCCGCGGCTGGTGGTGGAGCGTACGTCGCGCACGCCGCGGACGCTCCGGATCGCCTCCGCGATCGGACGGGTCACCGCGATGGCCATCTGGGTGGCGGGGCGGTCGCCTGCCTCGACGCTCACGCGCACCCGCGGAAACGAGACATTCGGAAACAGCGCCACCGGCAGGCTGAAGATGGACTCCAGGCCGCCCAGTGCCAGAATCGCGATCAGGAACAGCAGCGAGCGCCGGTGCGCGTGAAACCATTGCGCAATGTTCATTGCGTCGCAGTTCCGTGCGCGGAGGCCAGCGGTGATGGCGCGGCGCGCACCGGATCGCCGACCGAAATTTCATAGCTGCCGAGCGTAATCACCGGCGCGTGCGGATCAAGCGCGCCCTCGACGCCGATCGGACTGCCGTCTGGCGCCAGCACCTTCACGTCGACGCGCCTGGCCTTGCCCTGTTCGATCTGGAACACGTAGTCGCCTTTGGCGTCGGTCTGGAGCGCCTCGCGCGGCACGGACCAGGCCTTGAAGTCGGACGTCAGGATGGTTGCGGACAGCGCGGCGCCCGCCACGAGCGGAGCACGGCCGTCGAGCGTCGCGACGACATCGACGAGGTGCGTCTGCGGGTTCACCGCGGCGCCGACCATCGCGATCGTGCCCTGCATCGGCGGTGCATCGCGCGAGTCGTACACGGGGCGGATCGTCACCGGCATGCCGATCCGGATGCCGGCTGCAGCCGCAGGTTCGACGCCGAGCTGCGCGGCAAGCGCGGATGCCGGCGCGAACTGGATCAGGGGGGTGCCCGCGGCGACGCGCTGGCCGCGTTGCACGGGCAGCGCGGTGACCACGCCATTGGCCGGTGCCTTCAGGGTGGTGACCGGTTTGGCGCCGCCGAGCTCCGCCTGCGCAGCAAAGGCCGCCTGCGCGTCCGCCAGCGCCTTGCGGGCGGCGTCGAGTTGCGCGTTGGTGGCAAGCTTCTGGGCGTGCAACCGTTCGGTGCGAGCCAAGTCTGCGCGCGCCACTTTCAGCGCGCTTTGCGCCTGCAGGTACGCTTTGCGGGTGGCGGGATCGGTGGCGAGCTTCAGCAACACCTCGCCACGCTTCACGCGCTGTCCCGCCAGCGCTTCCGTCGCGACGATCTGGACGGGACGCGGCAGCGAGATCGACAATGCGTTACGGTTGTCTGCGGCGAGCTGCCCGAACCCTTCGGTCTTGGCGTGGAAGGTTTGCTGCGACGGCATCGAGGTGTGCACTTCAGTGGGTGGTTGTGCACTCGAGGCGTTCCCGTTGTCCGATCCCGAACAGGCAGCCAAGGCGATCGTGGCAACGACGGCAAGAAAGGGGATAAGCGCTTTCGGCATTTTCATCGTGGTTGCACCTTGTGCGCGCCAGCCGGTGGGTGGCGCCGCGTTTTGCTGCTTGCGGCCGTCGGCGCCGGGCTGACCCGGTTGCGTGCAACGGGTGCCGCTTCCGAAGCATTCGGCCAATTGCCGACGAGCGCGTCCAGCGCGATCGCGGTCTCGTGGGTGTTCCGCTCCAGCGTCAGCAGGGCGGTGTCGGCGGCGAGCGAGCCGGCGCGGATCGCGAGATAGGTCGGCCAGTCGAGGCGGCCGGCGGCATAGTTGGTCTGCGCCGCCGCGCGCGCGCGGTCCAGTTCGGCGGCGTGGGCGGCCAGCGTCTTGCGTTGCACGCGGTCGCTTGCGAGGTCGGCCAGCAGCCGCCGGACATCGTTGCGGTCGGTCAATAATTGCGCCGTGTATTTGTCATGCAGTTGTTGCCGTGTTGCGCGCTCGATTGCGATGTTGCCGCGGTTGCCGTCGAACAGCGGCAGCGACAGCCCGATCGAAAATCCGGTGGTGTAGATGTTGCCGGTGTCGCGCTGCCGCAGGAACCCGACCGTGATCGCCGGGAACTGTGCCAGGATCGCCGCGCGCAGTTTTTCGTTCTGCGAACGGTATCCAGCCTGCAACGCCAGCAGATCGGGGCGGCGCTTCGTCATGTCAGCCAGTGCGCGTTGCACTTGGCCGGCATCGGGACCGACCGAAAATGGTGCACCCGTCAGGTCCAGCGGCACGCCGCCATCGAGACCGAGCAGGTCGTGCAGGTCGCGTTCGGCAAGATGCAATTGCTGCACCGCGTTGGCGATCTGGTTCGCGACATCGGACGCCGCGTTCAACCCGACACTGGCCGACGCGTAGGTGAGGTCGCCGCTTGCCAGGGCGCTCCGGATCGACGACCGGATCGGCGCCAATGCCGCCTGTTCGCGTTCGAGGCGCGCCACCTCCTGGCGCAGGAAATACACGCGATCGAACAGCGTGCGCGCCTGCGCGATGGCCTGCCACTCGCTCCACAACAGGTTCAAGTCCACTTCTCGTGTACCGGCGCGTGCCGCGGCGACCCGCGCGGAGCGGGTGACGAGGTTGCCGAGGTCGTAGCTAAGCCCCAGGTTGAATGCGCTGGTGAGATCGGGCTGACCGCTGGTGGGGTGCAGGTGTTCGTAGGTCAACTGGGGATCGGGCAGCAGCCCGGCCGCGTAGGCTTGCGCATGCGCCACGTTCGCGGCGTCGCGTTCGACTTTGAGCTGTGGGCTATTGGCAACCGCCAGCATCGCGACCTCGGTCGCGTCCAGGCCATTCGACGGGTCGAAGGTGTGCGTGCGCAGCGTCCGCGTCGGCATCGACGAAGCCGGCACCATCACGTCCGCGACGTGCGCGGGCCCGCGTCCGTTGTCGAGCTGCAGCGCGTGGTAGGTCGCGCAGCCGGCGAGGGCAGCGGCCATTGCGGGCACGGCCAACCATGCGAAATCCCGGATGCGCATGGGCCGTCAGCTTGGCGGGCGACGCTTAGTTGGCGCTTAGGACACGCCGACAAGCGGCCGCTGGTACCAACGGGAAAGCTTTTTGGACCGCGGGCAAATGAAACTTTCCGACAATGCAGTGTCAAGCAAACTTGACACAATCGGTAGCGATGCATTACTGTCCGCTTGTCAAGCCTGCTTGACACAACCGGGGACAAGGGATGGCGCGTTTCAATACCAGGCGATTCAAGGTCTACGTCATGCTGCTGATGGCGGCCTATGTTGCGCTGATGCTGCTCGTCTGGCCTCATGTGCGCGATGCCGACGACGTATCTTGGAAGGTCCTGTTGGCCGTCAGTCCGACGATACCGGTTGCCGCCGTGGTCTGGCTGATGGCGCGCCGGGTCATGCTTGCCGACGAGTTGGAGCAGCGCCTGCACCTCATTGCATTGGGCGTGGCGACGGCGTTGGTCGGTACCGCATGCCTCATCGCGGGTTTTCTTGCCATGGCCAAGGTCTGGCATGGCGACGGCACCGAATTGTTCTGGGTGTTTCCGGTCTTGTGCCTCGTCTATGGATTGACCCGGCTCGGCCTGCAACGCCGCGTGACCGGAACCTGGGACTTTTGGGCCTGCTGATGAAAAACCGCGTGCGGGAGCTGCGTGAGGCCCACGGCTGGTCGCAGGGCACGCTGGCCGAGCACCTTGACGTATCCCGCCAGACCATCAATGCCATCGAGAACGGCAAGTACGACCCGAGCCTGCCGCTGGCGTTCAAGTTGGCGCGGCTGTTCAAGCAACGCATCGAATCGATGTTCGAACCGGATGAGGGACGCCAATGAAAATCAACGCGCCGAAGATGAATGCGCGCATGGGCCTGCGCATCGCCGCGGTCGTGATCGCGGCAGGCATGATCGGTTGGCAGTGGTGGGGCAGGGGCCACAAGCAGACGCCCGCAACCGATGGTCCGCAGGCGAGCAACGTTTCGGCGCGGCCCGCAGCGTCGGCTGCGCCCGCGATGGCCGCGAAGCCCGCGCCACCGGCGACGATGAAGTTCGGCCGGCTCACGCTGACCGCGTGCCAGTTGAAGCGTCCGCACAGCGGCCTGACCACCCCCGCGTTCTGTGCGAAGTTTCCGGTGCCGGAGAATCGCGCCGACCCCCACTCGCGCACGATCAACCTCAAGCTCGCGATCATCAAGAGCGATTCGGCGGTGACGGCAAAGGATCTGGTGGTGTATCTCGCCGGCGGACCGGGGCAGTCGGCGATCGAAACCTATCCGGAAATGGCGCCGGCGTTCGCGCCTTTGCTGAAGCACCGCGACCTGCTGCTGCTGGACCAGCGCGGCACCGGCGGCTCGC
>JBOHYO010000225.1:0-4293 GCA_050737935.1 Rhodanobacteraceae bacterium | reverse complement strand
CGATGCAGCACCTGACCGTGATCACCACCGGCGGCACCATCGACAAGGTGTATTTCGACGCCAAGTCCGACTATCAGATCGGCGCGCCGCAGATCGGCGACATCCTGGCCCAGCTCGGGGTCGCGTTCGAGTTCGACGTGATGCCGGTGCTGCGCAAGGACAGCCTCGACATGACCGATGCCGATCGCGCCGCGATCCGTGCGGCGATCGAGCAGCAGTCCCACCGCCACGTCCTGATCACCCACGGGACCGACAGCATGGTCGAGACCGCGCGGGCTCTGACGGGACTTTCCGGCAAGACCATCGTGCTGACCGGCGCCCTGAATCCAGCGCGCTTTCAGGGTTCCGATGCCGTGTTCAACATCGGTTGCGCGGTCGGCGCCGTGCAAAGTCTCGGCGACGGGGTATGGATCGCGATGAACGGTCGTATCTGGGATCCGCGCCATGTGCGCAAGAACCGGGACGCCAACCGGTTCGAGGAAGCACGTGACTGACGCGGAACCGGCGAGGCCGCAAAGGTTCGACGGTTATTGAAATAGGGTTCGGTCGAGCGGAAACCGTGCAAACCCGCTCCTTCACGGGATGCGTGAACGACGTCGCGCCTTCAGGCGCCTCTGCTTTGACAGGCGCCTTTGACGCGCCAACCCGTCGAAGCTCCGGCTCTCCGCCGGATAATACTTGCCCGGGAACGACTCGCAACGACTCAACGCCGGACCTTGCCCATCAAGTGCGTGTCGCGGCTGCGCAGGACCCACGCAGCCAGTGCGAGCACCAGCAACAACGGCGCCGCCCAGAACAAGATGATCAGGATCCCGCGCAATGGTCCGAGCGACTTGCTGAACAGGAGGCTGTCGGCCGTCGCTGGCCTCGCCGTCATCGCCGGGTATGCGGCGCCAAACGCGGCGGATGCCACGTACTGTCCGGACGCACCGGTATGCACGGCAATCGGGATACCCAGCACGATATACGCATTCAGCAGCGGCGCATTGGCGTGAGCGGCCGATGCCAACGCCGGCCCGACGCCGGGCTCGCGGGCGAGCGAACCGTAAACCCAGGCGTCGAACGCGAGACTGAGCACGAACAGCACGAACAATACCCGGTATTTGCGCAGCCGCATCGTCCGCCCCTCCCGCAGTGCAGAGCATGGCAAGCGGCGCGGTCGCGGTCAATATGCCGGAACGTCCGGGCCAGTCGTTACATCATGCCGGTCTGCAACTTGGCTTCGTCCGACATCATCGTCTGGTTCCACGGCGGGGCGAAGACGAGGTCGATCTGCGCCTCGGCGATGGTCGGAACCATTTCCAGCTTGGTGCGCGCATCCTCGACCAGGATGTCGCCCATGCCGCACCCCGGCGCAGTGAGGGTCAGCTTGACGTAGACCTTGCGCTGCCCGTCCTCGCGGTGCTCCATGCTGAGATCGTAGACCAGGCCGAGGTCGACGATGTTGATCGGGATCTCCGGGTCGAAACAGGTGCGCAACTGCTCCCACACTACGCGCTCGACATCCTCGTCGCCGGCGTTCTCGGGCACGCTCAGCGGTTCCGGCGGCGGCTTGCCCAGCGCGTCGGCGTCCTCACCATCCACCCGGAACAGGCTGCCCTCGACGTACACCGTGAAACTGCCGCCGAGCGACTGGGTGATGTAGCCGGTCTGCCCCGCAGGCAGGTTGACGACGTCGCCATACGGCACGTGCACCGCGTGGCAATCGCGCTGCAAGGTGAAGGGTTCGCTGCTGGCACTGAATCCGGGCATGGTCGCTTCGTGGCGTGCGTGAAGGTCGTGGATGCATCGGGCAACACCCGACAGGATAGCAACAGACCATCCCGCACCTCATGATGGAGGTCAGTTCACCATCCGCAAGGCCCTGGGCGTCGGCAAAGTTCGAACGGCGTCGCGGCGCAGCCCGCGTCGCTGCTCTATCATCGGACGAACGATCTTCCCGAAAGTGCCCGCTTGGACGACCCCGCCCATTCCATGTCCGCCGAATCAGCGCGCAAGCCGGCCGCAATTCTCGCACTCATCGTCGGCGGGTTGACCTCGGCCTTTGGCTGGTTGATGTGCACCCTCGCCGCCGGCGCGCTGGCGGCGTTCGCCGCGCTCGTGCTGGGCATACGTCCGAGCTGGTTGATCCTGGTGCTGGCGCTGCCGCTCGCGCTGGTCCTGAAGTTGTGCGGATGCCTGGTCACGCGCTGGGCCGGGCCGATCGCCGCCCTTGCGGTGCTGTTGGCGGGCTTTTACGCGGTGAGTCTCGTGGCGATCGCGCGGGTCGCCGCGGCCACCGGGTTCCCGTTCGGACTGGCATTCCGCACGGGGGGCATCGGATTGATCCTGCAGGTGGCCGAACTCGGCCTCGACGCGGTATCGATTCTCGTCTATGCCGCGGCAGCCGTCGCCGCCGCGCTCCTCGCGACTTGGCTGACCTCTTCGTACGATCGTCCCTGATCGCTGCACTGCCAAGTCACCATCCAAGAACAAGCACTTTCGGCTACCGAGCACCAGAACGGCCATCCATGGCCTGACTTTTCACAACAGCCGCTTCGCTCGCGGCGCTTGTTCGTCGGCTCTTCGCGGCGCTTCCGCCTCTCAGACGTCCAGGGTCTTGAGCCCCGCCACCAATTCGCCCGCGGCGGCCTGGCAGTCGCCGTACAGCATGCGGGTGTTGTCGGCGTAGAACAGTGCATTCTCGATGCCGGCGAAACCCTTGCCGCGGCCGCGCTTGATCACGATGACGTTCTTCGCGTGCGAAACATCGAGGATCGGCATGCCGTAGATCGGCGAGTTCTTGTCGGTGCGCGCGACCGGATTCACCACGTCGTTGGCGCCGATCACCAGCGCCACGTCGGTGTTGGGGAACTCGGGATTGATGTCGTCCATGTCGGCGATGAGATCGTACGGCACGCCGGCCTCCGCCAGAAGCACGTTCATGTGGCCGGGCATGCGCCCCGCGACCGGGTGGATCGCGAACTTCACCTTGACGCCGCGCTCGATCAGGAGCTTGGCGAACTCCCAGACCTTGTGCTGCGCCTGCGCGACCGCCATGCCGTAGCCCGGCACGATCGCGACCCGCTCGGCGTAGGCCATCATCACCGCGGCATCGGCCGCGTCGATCGGTTTCAACGCGCCCGCGATTTCCTGTTGCTCGCCGCCGCCGCCCGCCCCGAAATTGCCGAACAGCACATTGCCGAGCGAGCGGTTCATGGCTTTCGCCATCAATTGCGTCAGGAGCGTGCCGGCGGCGCCTACCACCATGCCGGCGATGATCATCGCCTCGTTCTGCAACACGAAGCCTTCGAACGCGACCGCAAGGCCGGTGAAGGCGTTGTACATCGAGATCACTACCGGCATGTCGGCGCCGCCGATCGGCAGCGTCATCGCGATGCCGAACACCAGCGACAGCGCGAAGAACGCGACCAGCAGGCCCCAGGCGAAAGCGTGTCCTTCGATGCCCGCGGCAAGCGCCAGCGCGCCGCACACCACCGCCGCCGCGAAGATCGCGAGGTTCGCCCAGCGCTGCAGCGGGAACACGAAGCGCCGGTCCATCCAGCCCTGCAGTTTGGCGAATGCGATCAGCGAACCGGTGAACGACACCGCGCCGATCAGCGCGCCCAGCAAAGCCAGCGCAAGTTCCACCGAACCCAGCCGCGCCGCCGCACCGACCGGCGCCGCCCAGCTCTCGGGCAGGATCGGCATCGTGTTCGGCACGTTCCCGAAGCTGCGGTCGAATGCGATCAGTTCCACCGCGCCGATCGCCGCCGCCGCGCCACCGCCCATGCCGTTGTAGAGCGCGACCATCTGCGGCATCGCGGTCATCGCGACTTTCTTGCCGGAGGTCCATGCCAGAACCAGACCAATGGCGATCGCGGCGGCGATCAGCGGGATGTTGTGCAGGCCCGGCAGAAAGAACGTCGCGACCGTCGCGACCAGCATGCCCGCGCCGGCCCACAGGATGCCACCGCGCGCGGTGCGAGGCGAGCTCATCCGCTTGAGGCCGAGGATGAAAAGCAGCGCGGCGATGAAATATGAGGCTTTGACGATAGCGGGTAGCCAGGCGGTGATCTGCATACTCAATACTCGCTCCAGAAACGGACGCAAATTTCTACATCGTCATCCCGGCCATGAATTGATCGGGATCCAGTGCCATGGATGGCGAATGGGCCCGTGTCAGCGGCCATCCCTGGCCTGCACGGGGCTCAGACATTTTTATTCTGGGTTCCGGATCAGCGCACATCCTTGTGCTGTCCGGGACTCGGACATCCTGTCCTCGCCTTTCGCACAATAGAAGTTCTCTTACTT
>JBOHYO010000224.1:0-10398 GCA_050737935.1 Rhodanobacteraceae bacterium | reverse complement strand
AGCGTGCGGTGTTCCTCACCGTGATGAATGGCGGGCTTTTCTTCGCGGCGCCACTCGCGTTCGCGATCGGCTGCGATCTCGAATTCGATTACGCGCATGCCACCCGTTACGGCGAAGGCACCGTCGGTCAGGAAGTCGAATGGCTGCACCGGCCACGTGCCGCGTTGGCCGGGCGCACGGTCGTCCTGGTGGACGACATCCTGGACGAGGGCTGGACGCTCGCGGCACTGCGCGCCCATTGCCTCACCGAAAGCGCGAAGCGCGTGTTGATCGCGGTGCTGTGCGTGAAACGCCACGACCGCCGGATGGCGGATCTCTCCGCCGACTTCATCGGCGTGGAGGTCCCCGATCGCTACGTATTCGGCTACGGCCTCGACTACCACGGGCAGGGGCGCAACTTGCCGGACATCTATGCATTGATGGACGGGTGCGGATGAACGGCGGACCGCGGATGCTCGCGATCATCGGCGGGACCGGGGTCTATGCCTTCCCGGGCCTCGAGCATCCGGTGCGACACGAGGTCGCGAACCGCTGGGGTTCGCCCTCATCGGCGATCGTTACGGGCGAAGTGGACGGTCTGTCGCTTGCGTTCCTGGCCCGGCACGGCGAGGACCATGCCATCGCGCCGCACCGGATCAACTACCGCGCGAACATCGCCGCGTTGCACGAAATGGGGTGTGGACGCGTGGTCGGCGTCAACGCGGTCGGCGGCATCCGGGACGACATGGCGCCACGGGTGCTCGCGATCCCGGACCAGTTGATCGACTACACCTGCGGCCGCGCAGCAAGCTTCTGCGATGCGGACGGCGAAGCGGTGCTGCACGTCGAATTCGGCGATCCGTATTCGACGGCATTGCGACGCGAGCTTTTGACCGCCGCAGCCGTCGCAGGGATCCAAGTCGTGGACGGTGGTTGCTACGGCGCGACCCAGGGTCCGCGGCTGGAAACCCGAGCGGAGATCGCCCGCATGCGCCGCGACGGCTGCGACCTGGTCGGGATGACAGGCATGCCGGAGGCTGCCCTCGCCCGTGAACTCGGTATGCAGTACGCGTGCATCGCGGTGGTCGCGAATTGGGCCGCAGGTTGCGGTCCGGATCCCGACGTGCCGATCGAACTCGCCGAAATCCACGCCCATCTCGCGGCGGCCTCCATCCGGATTCCGGAGATCGTGCGGGCGCTGCTTGGGGGTCGGAACCTGCGGTGATCGGCATTCCGCCCTTGAGGAACCTCTGATTTTGCTCGTCATACCGGCGCAGGCCGGTATCCAGTAAGCAAGGCGGCCGCGGCTTGTGGCCGCGATACCGAGTCAAATGGACCCCGGCCTGCGCCGGGGCGACGATGAAGAACGTCGATCAGACGTTTCCTGGCCCCCCGCTCAAGTCACGAGCCAGCCAAACCCTCGCGTTGCAAGGCTCTGGGGCGGGTCATCGGGAAACCAGGTACTTGATGGAACCACGCTGGGTCAGGGGAGTGTGGGCTGCGTCACAACCGAGGCCGATGGGGTGCTTGCGCGCGGCGGGGGTCCGATTGATACTCACTGCCACGGCAGGAGTACGCCGTGATATGGACCGTTGCGAAAAGGGGTTTTCGAAATGGCAGTGGGTATGGTGAAGTGGTTCAACGACGCCAAGGGTTTCGGGTTCATCACGCCTGATGGCGGTGGCGCGGACGTATTCGTGCATTTCTCGGCGATTCGTGCGCAGGGGTTCCGCAGCCTCAAGGAAGGCCAGCGGGTCCAGTTCGAGGTCGTGCAGGGTCCGAAAGGCATGCAGGCCGCGGATGTGGCTGCCGAGGGTGCGGAGGCCCCGGCTGCCCCGGCCTGAGCCGGGGAACCTCGGACATCCTGCGGCACTGATGCCGGAAGTAGAGGCAGCGTCGTAGCCCGGATGCAACGAAGTGGAATCCGGGACGACCTCCCGGTTTCCGTCCCGGGTTCCGGCGTCGTGCACCTGCTTCCTGGCGACGCTCCGCCCGCGGATGTCGCCTCATGCCGCGAATTGCAGCCGCGCCAGTTCCGCGTACAGCCCGCCTTCGCGCAGCAGCGCTTCGTGGGTACCGTCCGCGATGATGCGGCCCGCATCCATCACCACGATGCGATCGGCGCGTTGCACGGTCGCCAGGCGGTGCGCGATCACCAGCGTGGTGCGTCCGCGCCCCGCGCGTTCCAGCGCCGCCTGAATCGCGGCTTCCGATTGCGCATCGAGACTCGAGGTGGCCTCGTCCAGCAACAGCACCGGCGCGTCCTTGAGGATCGCCCGGGCGATCGCGATGCGCTGGCGCTGCCCACCCGAGAGACGCACGCCGCGCTCGCCCAGTTGGGTGTCGAAGCCCTCGGGCTGCTCGCTCAGGAACCCGAAGGCTTCGGCGGCGCGTGCCGCAGCGCGCACCGATGCGTCGTCGGCATCGACCCGCCCGAACCGGATGTTGTCCGCAGCGCTCGCGCCGAAGATCACGGTCTCCTGCGGTACCAGCGCGAGCGCGCCGCGCAGCGCATCCAGTTCCAGCGCGCGCAGGTCCACGCCGTCCAGGGTGATGCGTCCGCGTTGCGGGTCGTGGAAGCGCAGCAGCAGGTTGAACACCGTGCTCTTGCCGGCACCCGACGGCCCGACCAGCGCCAGCGTCTCCCCCGGCCGGATCCTCAGGCTGAAATCGTGCAGCGCCGGTATATCGGGCCGGCTCGGATAACGGAATTCCACGTGCTCGAACGCGATCTCGCCGCGCGGCGGCTTGGGCAATCGCGTGGGCTGGGCCGGGTCGGCGATCGAGGGATGTTCGGCCAGCAGCTCGCTGATCCGTCCCATCGAGCCCGCCGCGCGAAGGACGTCGCCCCACACGCCGCCGAGCGCACCCACCGAGCCTGCCGCAATCACCGCATACAGCACGAACTGGCTGAGCAGACCAGCGTCCATGCTGCCCGCGAGCACGTCGCGCGCGCCCGCCCACAACACCAGTGTGATCGCGCCGAAGATCAAAACGATCACGCCGCCGGTCAGCATTGCGCGCGCGGCGATGCGCCGTTGCGCCGCATGCAACGCGCGCCGGACCGCGTCCGCGTAGCGCGCGCTTTCGATGCGCTCGCGCGCGTAGGCCTTCACCGCGTGCACCGAGTTCAAGGTCTCGTTGGCGATCGCGCTGGTGTCGGCGATGCGGTCCTGGTTGGTCCGCGACAGCTTGGCCAGTTTGCGTCCGTACAGCGCGATCGGGACGATCACCACCGGGATCACGAGCCCGGTCAGGCCCGCGAGCCGGGGGCTGGTCCAGACCATCAGCGCGGCCGCTCCGATCACCGTCACTGCGCTTCGCAGCGCGATCGAGATGCTGGATCCGATCAGCGTCTGCACGACCTCGGTGTCGGTGCCGAGCCGGGAGATCAGCTCGCCGACCCGGTTCTTTTCATAGAACGCGACGTCCAGCCGGATGATCCGCGAATACAGGAGATCGCGAAGCGCGGCGATCGCGCGTTCGCCGAGCAGGCTGATGCAGAAGTAACGGGCCGCGGTCGCGATTGCCAGCACCAGCGCGACCACGAACAGGACCAGGAATGTTTCATTGACCAGCGCCGAATCGTGGCTGGCGAAGCCACGGTCGATCATGTGACGGACCGCGACCGGCAGCGACAAGGTCGCCGCGGAAGACAGCGCCAGGAAGAACAGCCAGCCGCTCGCCAGCGCGCGGTGCCGGCGCATGAACGGCCACAGCGCGCCCAGCGCGGCGAGTTGCCGCGTGGGGCGCTGGATGTCGGGATCGATCCTTCTGGTCATCGGGTCGAGATTGGTGCGTTCGTCGGACATTCAATCGCGTTCTGTTGCGCACAACAACAAAAAGGCGGCGTCGCGGGCCGGCGCACGGCGGGGTTCATGGTGCGCACCGATTGTACGAGTGGGCCTGCGCGCAGCGCTTGCTCCTTCTTCTGCCCGCGATCTGCGGCCCCTGCGCACGCGGCGTCCAAATGCTACGGATCGCGGATCACCAGCAGCCGCCGTTCGCTCATGTCCTCGATCGCGTAGCGGATGCCTTCGCGTCCGAGCCCGGAGAGCTTCACGCCGCCATACGGCATGTTGTCCACGCGGAAGCTGGGAATGTCGCCCACGATTACGCTACCTTCGACCAGCGTGTCCCACGCGCCCATCGCATGGGTGAGGTTGTCGGTGAACAGGCCCGCCTGCAGGCCGTACTCGGAAGCGTTGACTACGCTGAGCGCGGCATCGAAATCGTCGAACGGTTCGAGCAGCGCGACAGGCCCGAACGCCTCCATGCGGTTGATCGTCGCCGCGCGCGGCACGTTTTCCAGCACGGTCGCATCCAGCATGCTGCCCGCGCGCTTGCCGCCGCACAGCACCTTCGCGCCGGCCTTTTTCGCCTCCGATATCCAGTCTTCGAGACGCGTGGCCGCGGCCTCGTCGATCATGGGGCCGAGGAACGTTTCGGGATCCTTGGGATCGCCAGTCTTCAATTTCTTCGCGGCTGCGACAAAGCGTTTCTTCACCTCGTCGTACAGTGAAGCGTGGACGAGGATCCGCTGCACGCCGATGCAGCTTTGCCCCGACTGATAGAAGCTGCCGGAGATCAATCGCGAAACCACGAAGTCCATCCGTGGCTTCTGGTCGGCGTCCACGATGCATGCCGCATTGCCGCCGAGTTCCAGCACCACCTTCTTCCTGCCCGCGCGCGCTTTCAGTTCCCAGCCGACCTGGCCTCCGGTGAACGACAGCAGCTTCAGGCGTTCGTCCTCGATGAAAGGATTGGCGTCCTCGACCCGGCACGGCAGGATTGAAAATGCGCCCCCGGGAAGATCGGTTTCGGCCAGCACCTCGCCGATAATCAACGCGCCGATCGGCGTGCGTTCCGATGGTTTCAGCACGAACGGGCAGCCGGCCGCAATCGCCGGCGCGACCTTGTGCGCAACCAGGTTCAAAGGGAAATTGAATGGCGTGATGAATGAACACGGTCCCAGCGGTACGCGTTTGACGAAACCTCGGTAGCCCTTGGTGCGCTCGGAAATTTCGAGGTTCACGATTTCTCCGTCGATGCGGGTGGATTCGTCGGCCGCGATCCGGAAGGTATCGATCAGGCGCTCGGCTTCGCCTTGCGCATCCTTGATCGGCTTGCCGGCCTCGACGCACAACGCGTAGGCGAGTTCGTCCTTGCGCTCGGCGAAGCTGGCGATGCAATACTCCAGCACCGCGCGGCGCTGGTACGGCTTCAGCGCCGCCATCGGCGCGGCGGCTTTCGCAGCGGCGGCGATCGCCGCATCGACGGCTTCGGCGTCGGCCATGGCGACGCGCGTCGCCACCTTGCCTGAATATTTGTCCAGCACCTCGAGGTCACTGTTGGCCTGCACCGGCTTGTTGGCGAGGTAATACGGGTAGCGGGATTTCAGTTTCGGGGCCTTGGGCATGGGAGGCATTCCGTTAGCGGGTAGAAAGCAGGACGCGGATGACCGCTGATTATTGCCGGATGGTTGTGTCGATTCCGCGCAGATCCGCGTACATGTTTTGCATCACGTCGCATCGTCCACGTGCAATGGCAATTCGCCATCGGCGAGACGCGCGCGCAGGCCCGCGCCGGGACGCGTGTTCTGCACCGAGCGCACTACCGCGCCGGAGTCGTCGAGCAGGATCGCATAACCGCGCTTCAGGACGTCCAGCGGGCTGACCGCGTGCAACGCCCGCGCAAGTTCCACGAGCCGCTGGCGTCGCCGCTCCATGGTGCGCTGCCACGCGGACTCCAGGCGCCTCGCCAGCTCGTCGCCGTGGCGGTCGAGTTGATCGAGGCGCGTGGCGGGATGCCGGGCGAGCAGCCGATCATGCGCCTTGGCCACGCGGGCGGCTGCGCGTTCGCGCCCCAGGGCGTCACTGCGCACAAGCCGCTCGCGCAGCGCGAGCATGCGTTCGCGGCCCAGCGCGAGTCGCCGCCCCGGATGCTGTGCGTTCAACCGCGCACAGCCGTGGTCCAGCCGCTGCATCGCCGCCTGGAGGTGCCGGCTCCATGCGTGCCGGGAACGCGCCTCGAGATGCGCGAGGGTCCTTGCCAGCGCGTTACCGTCCGGGAGGATCAGCTCCGCCGCCGCAGACGGGGTCGGTGCGCGCAGATCAGCGACGAAATCACAGATCGAGAAGTCGATCTCATGGCCGACCGCGGACACGACCGGTATCGGGCTTGCGGAGATCGCGCGCGCGACGCCTTCGTCGTTGAAGGCTGCGAGGTCTTCCAGCGAGCCTCCGCCCCGCGTCACCAGCAGCACGTCATAGCGCGCCGAGCGGCCTGCCGCGATCAACATCGAGGCGATCTGCGCGGGAGCCGCGGCGCCCTGCACCAGCACCGGCAGCACTTCGATTTCGGTCAACACGAATCGGCGGCGTGCCACCGACAGCACATCGCGAACCGCCGCGCCGCTGGCCGATGTGACGACGCCGAGGCGGCGTGGAAATGCCGGCAGGGCGCGTTTGCGCTGCGGATCGAACAGGCCTTCGGCCTGCAGTTTCGCCTTCAGCAACTCGAACGCCCGCCGCAACGCACCTTCACCGGCGTCTTCCATTTCCTCGATGATCAGTTGGAAGCTGCCGCGCGGCTCGTACAGGCTGACGCGTGCGCGCGCCAGCACCCGCGTGCCGTTGCCGGGCCGGAAGCGGAGCCGCGCGTTTTCGCGGGCGAACATCGCACAGCGCACTTCGGCAGCGGCATCTTTCAGCGAGAAATAGCAGTGCCCGGACCCGGCGCGCACGAAGTTGCAGATCTCGCCCTCGATCCAGACCATCGGCAGCGCGCCCTCGATCAGCTCGCGCACCAGCCGATTGAGCGCCGATGGCGTCAGTACCTTGCGCGGATCGGAAGCTCCGGGTTCAACGGTCATCGCCGGGGGAGTTCGTACAGGAGGGTTCATCAGTATCGCGCGCGCGCCGCCGGGTTTCGTGGCGGCGCCATTGCAGCCGGGCCCAGCGGGCGGCCAGGCTGACGCCGATCCACGCGGCCAGCGCGCCCAGCGGCCACGCCAGCGCCCACGGCCACAACGCAGCCACCGCGGCGATCACCAGCAAAACCAGGGCACCGCCCAGCAGCGGGCGGCTCTCCGTGTCGCTGAGCACGCGCCGGTTTCCCAGCGCGGCGCCGAGGGTTGTCGCCATCCGCATCGCACCGACCGCACTGCGGCCGGCACTGCCGTGACCGTGGAAGCCGTGTCGTGGCGGCGTAGTAGCCGGGCGCGCGCGTCTGCGCGACTGCACGATTTCGGTGGCGTGCTCGAGATCGCGCTCGTATTGCCCGGCCAGCAATTCGGCAAAACCGGTATCCTCGATCGCCACGTCGATCTCGCAATTGCCGAGCCAGCTTGCGATGTTGAGATTGGTCGAGCCCACCCGCGCCCAGCGGTCGTCGGCCACCGCGGTCTTGGCGTGCAGCATCGGGCCGTTCCATTCGAAGACCCGGATGCCCGCTTGCAGCAGCGCGCGGTAACCGGTGCGCGACAGCGCGGCGACCATGGGAATGTCCGACGCACCGGGTACCAGCAGCCGCACATCGACGCCATCCTGGGCCGCATTGGTCAGCGCGCTGAGATACGGCGCCACGCCGATGAAGTAGGCGTCGGTCAGCCACAGGCGCTCCCGCGCCAGCGACGCGATCAGCTGGTCCAGACGATAGGTGCCGGCGGTGGAGGGCTGGGTCGCGATGACCCGAAGCGCGACGTCGCCCGCAGGGGCGGCGGCATCGTCGCGCGTGGTGCTTGGCGTCAGCGGCTCTCCCAGCGCGTCCCAGGTGTCGGCGAAGGCGCGCTCGAGATCCTGGACTGCCGGACCGTGCACGGCGATGCCGGTGTCGCGCCAGGGGTCGCGTCCGCGCGCGGGGTCCCCCAGCCACAGGCCGCTGACGCAGACGCCGGATACGAAGCCGATGCGGCCGTCGACCGTCAGCAACTTGCGGTGATCACGGTTGACCCAGCCGAACGGGCTCAGGGGGTCGAACGGGTTGTAGGTGCGCACTTCGCCGCCGGCCTCGCGCAGCGGCTGCCAGAATCCCGCCCGCGATTGGCCCAGGCATCCGAGCCAGTCGTGCAGCACATGAACCTGCACCCCCGCGCGCGCCCGTTCCGCCAGTGCCTGGACGAACTCGCGCCCGACCTCGTCATTCCTGAAAATGTAGTTTCCAAACAATATGTTGTGCTTGGAAGCTGCAATGGATTCGAGCCAAGCGTCGAAATTCGCGCGCCCGTCGATCAGCAGATCCACCCGGTTGCCCAGCGATAGCGGGGCGCCCGCCGCGCGCGACAGGGCTTGTTCGGCGAGCGGGCGGAACGGTGCGGGCGGCGATTGGCGCGGGCCGTGCATGACGGTTTTCACGCACCCATGTTCGGCGGCCTTGGTCTCCGGTTCAAGGCTAACATGGCAGGTGGCGACTGCTCCGCGAGCCTGCCTGCACCCGAGGGAATTGAAGTCCGGATGGATAGCTATCAACGCCTGATCGAAGATTTGCCTGCGCGCCTGCCGCCGGGGCGGTCCCGTCGCGGGGGCGAAAGGGCCACGCGTGAGGCTGCCGCGGCCTTGCCTCTGGCCAATCCGGAACAGGCCGGCCGCGAACTCGAGCAGATCCTGGATGGCATGCTGGCGACGACGTGGGCGGGCGGCGACCGGATCGCGGCGCTGGAACACCTTCGTACGCCGGTGGTGAACCTGTGTGCCGGGATCGAACTTCGGTCGACCGCCGAATCGCATCCGATGTCGGAGGCGGCGGCGGCCGGGGCGGATACGGCGCAACGCTTGCAGCGGAAACTGGTGTGGGGCTATGCGCTGGGGCTGCACGAACTGTGTGCGCCGGCCGGCAGGCTGCCGAGATTCAGGACGCGAGCCGCCGCACTGGCCGCGGTGCGCGGCCTCGTGCACGCGGATCAGGCCCTGCTGTGGGCGTACCGCCGCTATCAGTCGCCGCCGGCGGGGCTGTGGCGGCGCATCCATGCGCTGCATGCTTTCGCGGGCGAGCTCGGGATCGCCGACGAAGTCGTGGACGATGCGCTCGGCGGTGTGCCGTTGACAGCCCGCGCGGCGTACGCGCAGTTGTTGCTGCTGGCGATGAGCAATCCGTACCGCTTTTCCGCGCGCGAACTGCAGGAGGCGCGGCTGGTGATCCGCTGCGTAGCGGGACAACTCGGCCTCGAGGCTGCGGGCACGCAAGGATTCGGGGTCGATCCCGACAGCGACGCCGGCCCGGCTTGCATCGCCGAAGACCGCGTGGAAGCCGGGTCCGGGGTCTTGGCGGTGGACGTCGCGCCGGTGCAACGGGTGTTCGACGAAAGGATCGCGCTGCTGCCGTCCGGCGTCGATGCAATCGACCTGCCACAACCCGGAGGCGGCCGTTTCACCACCAGCGTGGCCTTCCTCGGCCGGCTGCGCGCCGGTTGGGGAGCCGCGCCCCGCGGCCACATCCGCATTGCCGCCCGGCACGTCCTCGACTTCGTGGTGGGAATGCACGCGCTGCACTACGCGCTGGCAGGCAACATGGAGTTCGCAACCTTCGTGCGGGCGGTGCATGGCGACGCGATCATGGTCGGGGAACACGAACTCGCGTCGGCGTGGCTCGCGGCGTCCGATTCCTCGCGCCCGCGGATTTTTCGTGGCGAAGTCCTGGACCAGAGCGAGGGCGGCTACCGGATGCGACTTCACGCCGCGGACGGGTTGCGGATGCGCATCGGTGAGCTGGTCGGCCTCGCTCCGGTCGACGAAGAGGCCGCCGAACGTGACTGGATGGTCGGCGTGATCCGCTGGTTGCGCCACGAAGGCGATGAAGAGGTGCTGGGAATCGAATTGCTGCGCCGCGGGGCGCGCGCCGCGGGCATGCGGCCCGTGACCGAGGATGGCGAGACGCTGGCGCCGCTGCGCGCGGTGGAATTGCTGGACGGACACGATGCAGATCAACTATCGCTGCTGGTGACCCACCGGCTCGCCCGCCAGGTGGTCGCGGCCGAGGTGGCGTTGCCGGCATTGACCACCGACTGGAATTCGCACGCGTCGGTCGCGACGTGGCGCACGGCCACGACCGAAGCGCTGGCGCCGGCGTGCTTTCGCGTTACCCTCGAGCGGAACACGACGGCAAACCCGGATTGAGACGAGGACGAAATGGCACTCGAGATGCGCGCGGGCGAGTTCATGCGATCGCAGTTTCGTGCCCTGGTAGGAGCGCGCCATGCGCGCGACCCGGGCACCGACGGATTTCATTACCGCGTGCGGGAAGCTGGTCGCGGCCACGGGCCGCTCCTACAGAGACCCCGGCCGAAAACGCAGCCGGCAGGCGCACCCGGTCGGGTCGGCGGGTGAGCTCGAGCGCTGATTTCATCGTCGCGATCCCGGCACGATACGGTTCGACTCGGTTGCCGGGCAATCCGATGCGGTTGCTGGCAGGCGAGCCCCTGAT
>JBOHYO010000223.1:0-3365 GCA_050737935.1 Rhodanobacteraceae bacterium | reverse complement strand
AGCTCTCGGCGATCAGCTATTCGTCGATGGCCCACGCCTTCACGATGCCCGAGATGTGGATCGGCGCGGCGGTTGGCATCGCCCTGATCGCGGTCGCGATCTGGTTTCGCCGCTGGCGCGACGAAGCCTGAGGAAAAATACGATGTCCAGACTGAGAGCATTCGCATTGATCCTGGCTGCCGGTTTGCTTGCCGCCTGCAGCCACGGCGATGGAAACGATCGCAATACCAGCGTCTTCCAGCATCTTTCCATTGCCGGCAATGGCGACATCATTGCCCATGCCCGCGACGGCGGCAGCGCGCGGGTCAGCGCTGCAGGCGACCTCGGGATCGGTGGGAAGGCGGTCGTGGTTACATCCACCCAACGCCGGCTGCTGCAGAGCTACCACGCCGATACGCTGACATTGCTCCACGACGCGATTGCAATCGGCAAGGCAGGCATGCAGACCGGTCTACACGCGCTCGGCGCCGTAGCGAAGGGGCTCGCGAGCGGCGACACCGATTCCATCGATTCGGAAGTAAACGGCCGCGCCAACAAGGTGAATGCCCTGGGGCATACCATGTGCCAGGACCTTGCCCGCCTGTATGCAACCCAAGGACAAGTCGCCGCGGCGATTCCGGCATTCGGTCCCTACGCGACCATTGAGCCGCACGAAGTTTCCGATTGCCACGTCGACTGATGCGAATCCGCGTGTTGGAGCCAGCCACGATCACGCGAAACACCTTTGTCGTTCGCACCAGGACTTGGCTTCGCCGCCGACTCGATGAGGCCTGGCCTGAATCTTTTGCATGGAGACAGCCATGAACAGGATCCTGATCTTCACGGGGAGCGTTCTTTTCGCGATTGCCCTGGCCGCCTGCTCGCCGGGCATCCATACGCTCGGCAACAGCATCACGTTCGACTCGAACGGCATGGTGGTGCATGCGCCGGGACGCCCGAACGCGCACGTCGACCGCAACGGCGAGCTCAGCATCGACGGCAAGGCCGTCGCCGTGACGCCGGCACAGCGCCGGTTGCTGCAGCGCTACTACCAGCAGGCGCACGAGACGATGGATTCCGCCAAGTCGATGGGAGAGCGGGGCGTGCAAATCGCCACGCACAGCATCGGCGCCGCCATCGCATCCATCTTTCATGATGGCCCATCGCCCGCGGAGAAAAAGCTGGATGCCGAGTCCGACCAGATAGAGGCCGCGGCGGACCAGATGTGCGCCGACGTCAAGGCGCTGGGCGTGACCCAGAAAGCCATCGCTGACGGGGTTCCGGCGTTCGCGCCGTATGCCTCGCACGCTCGCTTCGAGTGCACCGCCACCCACAGCACGGCCCACAAGGTCAATGGCGCCAAGTCCTCTTCGTTCACCTACGCATTGCGTGAAAGCAATGGCTCCGACGCCACGACGAGCGAGGCGTCGTCACGCCAAGCGACTCCATCCGTCAGATCCAGCGCCGCCACCTCCAGCCGGCCATGACCATGCGCAAACTTTCCGTTCTCCTTGCTGTGTCGAGCGTTGCCATGTTGACCGCCTGCAGCGCGGGACAGCCGCCGTCAACCGACCAATCATCCGCTGCGGTTATGTCGAGCTCACCGATCACCATTGCCATCGATAGCGCGATGGACAAAGCCGGAGCCGAACTTGCCACCAAGAACATCACCGTTTCCAACCACGACGACAATGCGCCGAAAGCCGAGATCACGCCGCAAGGCGATTTCCTGATCGCCGGAAAGCCCGTTTCACTGACGCCCGGGCAACGCAAGGAAATGCTCGCCTATCGCCAGCAACTCATCGAGATCGCGCGGCAGGGCATCGCCATCGGCAAACAGGGCGCGACGCTGGGTATCCATGCCGCCAGCGCGGCGATCGCGGCCGCCTTCTCCGGCGATTCGGATCAGCAGGTCCGCCAGCGCGTGGAGGCACAGGCGTCCAGCATACGCCAAGCCGCCGCGAAGATTTGCGATCGCCTGCCCGCGTTGCGTGCGAGCCAACAGAAACTCGCTGCCGATGTGCCAGCTTTCGAACCTTATGCGGATCTGACGGCGGCGAAAATCGACGAGTGCCGCACGGATGCGCTGCACGATGACCACAAGGACTGACCGCCGCGTCTGAACGAGCCAGCAATTTTCGAATTACCTGCCAGGTTTCCTTGGGGACAACACCATGCAAGGCTTCGTTTTGTGCGCAACCTCAGTTTCGATGTCGCTGATCGTGCACACTGAGGAAGGATCATGACCCGCAAAAAAAACCATTTCCTGCCGTGGTGCGTGGTCGCACCGACCGCACTTTTTGTCGCGGCGATTCTCGCTTGGCAATATACCCATGGCGGCGTGGTGAGCCATCACTTCCTCGACCGCGGCGATATGCCGGTGGTTTCCAACTGGTGGGGCCTGATTGTCCTGCCTGGGCTGGGTTGGCTCGCCTCGTGGTTTGCGGGCCGCCGCGCGGCCGTAGACCCCAAGGCCCTCCCGCAGGCATTCGCTGCTGCTCTTGGCGCCGCGCTGGTCGGCGTCGCAATGTCGCTCACGTTCATGACGGGCCACGGCCAAGCCACGGGTTACCTATTCTTCGCCGCGCTCGCTTCGGGACTTGTGTTGCCCACGTACCGTGCAGAGTACGTGTTTGGCTTCGGCCTCGGCATGGTTTTTGTCTTCGGCATGGTGCTGCCGACCATCGTTGCGCTGATCGGGGTCGCCATTTCGGCGATTGCCCATTTCCTGATCCGCCCGGCCTTTGGCCGGATCATTCGCCGTGCAGGCACCTGACATCGTCCGGCGAAATCGACTGGTTCCGCGTTAGTGCCTTGAAGGTTGCTGACGCCACCGCGCATCCGAATCGCTGACCCAGCACCCTCGTAGACTCACCAAGAGGAACTCCGATGTCAGCGACAAACCGGGATGCAAGAATTGCCGGCTTGCTCTATCTGCTGATCGTGCTGGCGGCGCCCATTCGGCTGGTTTACATCCCCGGAAAACTGTTCGTGAGCGGGCACGCGGCCGAAACCGTGCACAACATCGCCGCACAAGAGTGGTTGTTCCGTTTGGGGATAGCCAGCGACCTGTTCACCGGCGTGGTCGGGCTTCTGCTGTTGTTGGCGCTCTATCGATTGCTGAAAAGTGTCGACAAGCGCTGGGCGTTGCTGATGGTTGCCTTCGGCATCTGGGACGCGCCACTGTATTTCTTCAACGCCGTGAACGACTCGGCCGCTTTGCTGCTGGCGGGATCGCCCGGCTTCATGTCCGCATTTGGTCCAGCGCAGCGTGATGCCTTGGCCGTGTTCTTCCTGCACCTGCACGGACAGAACATCGTTTTTGCGGAAATCTTCTGGGGGTTGTGGTTGCTGCCGCTAGCCGTGCTGGTCTACCGCTCTGGATT
>JBOHYO010000222.1:0-7187 GCA_050737935.1 Rhodanobacteraceae bacterium | reverse complement strand
CGCGCCACGGCACAGTCCGCGAAGGCGGGAACCGGTTCTGGATCGCCAGGTTCGGGCAAGAAGACTGCACACTACTCGATCTGCGTCCTCCCCTTCGTCAACATGAGCGGCGATTCGGAGCAGGAATATTTCAGCGACGGCATCACCGAGGACATCATCACCGACTTGAGCAAGGTGTCGGCGCTGTCGGTTACTTCCAGCAACACTGCCTTTCGGTACAAAGGCGAACACGCCGACATTCCGAAGGTCGTGCGCGACCTTAAGGTGACCCACGTGCTGGAAGGCAGCGTGCGCAAGGCCGGTGGCCGGGTGCGGATCAATGCGCAGTTGATCGATGGCGCCAATGACAATCATGTCTGGGCCGAGCGTTACGACCGTGACGCCAGCGACATCTTTGCGCTGCAGGACGAGATCTCAGAGGCGATTGTCAATGCGCTGAGACTGCGGCTGTTGCCCGAGGAGAAGAAGGCGATCGTGAAGCGCGGCACCGACAATGCCGAAGCCCACAATCTCTATCTCATGGCGCGGCAGACGTACGTCACCAGTCAGGAATACGACGTTCATTCCGCACAGGCCATTGTTCGCCTTTGCGCCCGCGCTACAGAGATCGATCCGGGCTATGCACAGGCTTGGGTCCTGATGGCCATCGGCTACATGAAATTGCGGGATGCCAAGGGTGGCGGCATGGATGATGGCGTGGCGGCCGCGGAGCGCGCACTGGTTCTGGATCCCCAGCTTGCGGAGGCACACGCGGTCAAGGCTCTTCTGCTGGTGGACGGCGATGCCGATGCCGCCGCTGCAGAGGTAGCCATCGCGCTCGAGCTGAACCCGGAATCCTATGAGACCAATCGCTCGGCCGGGCGCCTGAACTACCGGCTTCACCGATACCAAGACGCCATTCGCTTCTATGAGAAAGCTGCGAGTTTGATGGAGGCGGATATCAATTCGGCGGCCTTGTTGTGCAGCTGTTACGCCGCGGCAGGCGATGTAACTGGCTTGCGCCGCGTAGCGCAGCTGACGCTCAAGCGCGCCGAGGCCATCCTTGCGCATGACCAGAACAACTCCGGTGTCATGGGTTACAGTGCTTACGCGTTAGCCGCGCTGGGTGAAGGCGAGCGCGCCAAGACGCGTATGAGCCGCGCGCTGCTGATCGATCCAGATAATTTCAATATGCGCTACAACTTCTCGTGTGCGCTGAGTGCGGTTCTGAAAGACAAGGAAGCCGCTCTGGAAATGCTCGGGCCCGTGTTCGAAACGATCACCGATACCTTTCTGCCGTACGCCAAGGTCGATGTAGACCTCGACCTGCTGCGCGACGACCCGCGCTATCAGGCAATGATCGCCGCCGCCGAAGCGCGCCTCGCCTCGGCGAAGCAGGACGAAGCGCCGGCGCTGCAGAAAGCCTGAGCGCTGGTGACGCGCTGAATCGCGGCACAAAGTCCCGGCGCAGCGTGCGAGGCGCTATGATCCGTAGACGGGCCTCGACACGCCCGGTTGTTGGGGTGCATCAGCATGGCTGACGTCTTCATTTCCTACGCCCGGGCCGACAAGGCACGCGTCGCGCCGCTGGTGGCCGCGATCGAGGCCAAAGGCTGGTCGGTGTGGTGGGATCCCGAGATCAGTCCCGGCCAGGAATTCGACGACCAGATCGAAGCCGAGATCGATGCCGCCAAGGCGGTACTGGTGGTATGGACGCCGGTTTCCGTGGCCTCGCGTTGGGTGCGCGGCGAGGCGCGCGAAGCGGCCGAGCGCGGCATTTTGGTGCCAGTGCGGTTCGAGCAGGCGCGCCTGCCAATGGACGTGCGCGCGATCCACACCACCGACCTCGATGAGTGGGCTGGCAATGCTGAAAGCCACCCCGCAGAGGAATTCCTGCGCGCGTTGGATGCGATGGTCGCTCGTTCGCGGCTAGCGCAAACAACCAAGCATGGAGCTGCGTCGGCGGCCGCGTCCGAAAAGGAGGCGCCGCGGCTGTCGATCTGCGTGCTGCCTTTCGCGAACATGAGCGGCGATTCCGAACAGGAATATTTCAGCGACGGTATGACCGAGGACATCACGACCGACCTCAGCAAAGTATCGGCGCTGGCTGTGACCGCAAGCAATATGGCGTTCCGGTACAAGGGCCAGCACGCCGACATTCTGGAAGTTGCGCTTGCGCTGAAAGTGACGCACGTGCTGGAGGGGAGCGTGCGCAAGGCCGGCGGGCGGGTGCGGATCAATGCGCAGTTGATCGATGGTGCGAGCGGTAACCACGTCTGGGCCGAACGCTACGACCGCGATGCCAGCGACATCTTCACGATCCAGGACGAGATCTCGAAAGCCATCGTCAAGGCTCTCAGGGTGCGGCTGTTGCCCGAGGAAAAGAAGGCCATCGAACGACGCGGTACCGACAGCGTGGAAGCCCACGATCTTTACTTGATGGCGCGGCAGGCATACGTGACCAATCAGGAAGACGAGCGCGCCGCACGCACCATCGTGCGTGCGTGTACCCGCGCCACTGAAATCGACCCGAACTATGCGCAGGCGTGGGCATTGATGGCAGAGGGCCATCGCAGCCTGCGTGAGTTGGGAGTGCAATTGGAGGACGGGATCGAGGCCGCGGAGCGGGCGCTCGCGCTTGACCCGTATCTCGCCCAGGCACACGCGGTGAAGGCATACATCCTGCAAATGCGAGGCGATATGGACGCGGCCATAGTCGAGGTAGATGCCGCACTGAAACTGGATCCGGGATCCTTCGAAGCCAACCGCACTGCGGGTCGGCTTGCTTACCAGCAGCATCAATTCGCGGGCGCCGCGAAATACTACGAAAGAGCGGTAGACCTCATGGATTCGGACGTCAATTCAGCGATGATGCTGGTCACCTCATACCGGGTGCTCGGAGATGTCGCCGGTCGCCATCGTGCCGCAGAAATTGCGTCGAAACGGGCCGATGCAGTCCTCGCACGCGACCGCGGCAACACCGCGGTCATGGCCAACAAGGCCATCGCGTTGTCGGCGCTTGGCCAAGGAGACCGGGCCAAAGCATTGATGAACCAAGCGATGGTAATTGATCCGGACAACATCAACATGCTCTACAACTTCGCATGTGGTCTCGCGACGTACGTCGATGACAAGGAAGCCGCGCTCGCGATGTTGAAGCCGCTATTCGCCCGTACTACCGAATCCTTGTTGCGCTACCTGAAAGACGATCCCGACTTCGATTCCCTGCATGACGATCCGCGCTACCAGTCGATGGTCGCGGCCGCCGAAGCGCGTCTCGCCGCGGTCAAACAAGATGAAGCGCCGGCGCCGCAGTAGGCTTGAGCACCAGTGACGCGCCGATTCGCGGCGCCAACCCCCGCCGCAACGCGCGAGGCGCTATGATCCGTAGACGGGCGTCTGCACGCCCGGCTGGTGGGGTGCATCTGCATGGCTGATGTCTTTATTTCCTACGCCCGGGCCGACAAGGCACGCGTCGCGCCGCTGGTGGCCGCGATCGAGGCCAAAGGCTGGTCGGTGTGGTGGGATCCGGAGATCGCGCCGGGTCGCCAGTTCGACGACGAGATCGACAACGCGTTGCAGGCCGCCAAGGCGGTACTTGTGGTGTGGACGCCGACGTCCGTGGTATCGCGCTGGGTCCGTGGCGAGGCGCGCGATGCCGCCGAGCGCGGACTCCTGGTGCCGGTGCGTTTCGATCAGGCGCGTCTGCCAATCGACGTGCGTGCCATCCACACCACCGATCTCGATGACTGGCGCGAGGACCCGGCGCATCCCGCGGTCCAGGAATGCCTGCATGCGCTGGGGGCGATGATCGCGCGTGCGCCGGGCGATGCCGGCGAGGCCGCGAAGGGGGCGCCGGCCCCCGGCAAGCCTGCGCCTCGTTTTTCCATTTGCGTGCTGCCGTTCGTGAACATGAGCGGCGACCCGGAACAGGAATACTTCAGCGACGGCATCACCGAGGACATCCTGACCGATCTCAGCAAGATCTCGGCGCTGTCGATCATCTCGCGCAACGGCTCGTTCCTTTACAAGGGCAAGCAGGTCGACATCCCGCAGATCGCGCGCGACCTCAAGGTGACCCACGTGCTGGAGGGGAGCGTCCGCAAGGCGGGGGGGCGGGTGCGGATCAGCGCGCAGTTGATCGATGGCACGGCCAACAATCATGTCTGGGCCGAGCGTTACGACCGCGACGCCAGCGACATCTTCGCGCTGCAGGACGAGATTTCCCACGCGATCGTGAAGGCGCTGAGGCTGCGCTTGCTGCCGGAGGAAAAGAAGGCGATCGAAAGGCGCGGCACGGAAAGCGTCGAGGCTCACGATCTCTATTTGATGGCCCGGCAAATCTACGTGAGCAACCGCGAAGATGTACGCGCGTCGCAGGCGATCGTGCGCACGTGCACGCGCGCCACGGAAGTGGATCCCAGGTACGCGAACGCCTGGGCACTGTTGGCGATGGCTTGCCGCAACCTGCGCGACTTGGGCGTGGAATCTTCCGACGGAATGGATGCTGCCGAAAACGCGCTCGCGTTGGATCCTGATTTGGCCGAAGCGCACGCGGTCAAGGCTTACATTCTGCAGATGCGCGGCGACACGGACGCCGCGATCGCCGAAACCATGGTCGCGCTGAAGCTTGATCCTGAATCCTACGAAGTCAATCGCACAGCGGGGCGCCTGAATTACCAGCTGCACCATTTTGAAGAGGCCGCGCGCTATTTTGAAAAGGCGCACAACCTGATGGACTCGGACGTCAACTCGGGCGCGATGCTGGTGACCGCGTTGCACGCGCTTGGCAATGAAGCCGAGATGCGGCGCGCTGCGAGTATCGCGTTGAAGCGCGCGGATGACGTGCTCGCGCGGGATCAGAACAACGCGGGCGTCATGGCCTACAGTGCCGTCGTGCTTGGCGCCCTGGGCGCGGGCGAGCGCGCCAGGGCACGCATGAACCGGGCATTGTTGATTGACCCGGATAACGTTGACATGCGCTACAACTTTGCCTGTGCGCTGTGCGCCTATCTGGGCGACGGCGAAGCTGCAATGGAAATACTCGAACCCCTGGGTGCAACGATCACTGACTCGTTGCTGCGCTATTTGAAGGACGATCCCGACCTCGAATCCCTGCACGGCGATCCGCGCTACCAAGCCATGGTCGCCACCGCCGAAGCGCGTCTCGCGGCAACCAGGAATCCGGACGCGCCGGCCGTCGAAGTGCCAGCGTAGTTATCTGCGGCGGCGTAGGCCGGTCAAGGATCGAAGCGACGGACCCGGCATGGATTGGGCTCGCGCCTGCTCCGGCCTTCGGCCTTGAGCCGGCCTACTTCGCTACATCTTGCCCGCTTCCAGCGGCCGCTGGCGGTGCATCAGCGCCCATTGCGCGTGTTCGGCCAGCGCCGCCTCGCCCAGCGCATGCAGGATGTCGCGTTCGACCCCGGGATCCCGGGTCGCGTCCAACTGGCGGCGCGCACTGGCGAAGATGCCGCGCATGTAACGGTACTGGTTGATCAGTTCCTTGTCGGCTTTGCGGAACGCGTAGGACTCGCGTGCCGCGGCGATGACGGCCAGCACGCCCATCAGCGCAATCAGCAGGGTCGTGGTGTCCGGGTTCATCCAGTGATGGAACAGCGCGATGAACAGGCTGGCCGCGATGGCGGCACCGAGCAGGACGCGCGCCATGCCTTCGGTACGGCGATGGACGTGGTGGCGCTGCTCGGATTTCCGGGCGTAATAGTCGAGTTGCCCGCCGCCGTCCGGTTCGCCGATCCATTCCGCGACCACCTTCGTGATTTCCCCCGGTGAAGCCGCGCTGGCCGAGCCCATCCCGGCCGCGCGCATCACGTTGCGAATCCAGCCGAGCTCGACGTCCTGCTTCTGCATGAAGCTGTCGTGCGCGAAGGCGCCAGCCTCTTCCGCGCCGATCCCGGCGCGCCGCCAATACCCTTGTACTCGCAAACCTTCGGCCAGCGCACGATAGTCGATGTACTTGCGGTGCCACCCGCGCCGGTTCGCGAGCCACGACATCACGGCGCCCGCGGCGAACAGCGTCACGAACAGGTAGATGGCGTAGCCTATGCCCGGAAGGCCGGAGGGAAGATCGGAGTAACACACGAACGCGATGCCCATGAGCACGGCCAAGGTGTACAGGCCGCGCATCGCCCGCAGCACCTGCTTCTGGTAGTGGATCGCCAGCCCATCGGCGGTCGCAAACAATCCATCGGCCAACGCGTCGCTATCCGCGTTTGCCGCGGCGGCATCCTGTCTCGCCGCGGTGGGGGCAATATCATCGGCGTGACGGACAGCGTCATCATTGAACTGCTGCATGTTCAGGAACATGCGGCGGAACTCGCGCGGGATTCCCGCGTCGGCCGCGCTGGTCCCCTGATCGGTGAGCCAGCGCGACTGCAGGGGTTGCAACGGCGGCAGGGGTCCCTGGATCCCGCCCGCGCTGTCGCTGCGCGAGCAGGCGATGTGATACAGCAGGCTTTCGTCGCCGGTATCGAGCGTGACCTGCCGGGAGTGGCGGCGTTCGACCAGGCCCGGCGGGATGCCGTCCATGTGGAATCGCACGATCTGCGCGGTGCCACCGAGCGCATCCGAAGGACGTCCGTCCCAGATCGCCAGCAGGATGTGGCAGTGGCTGGCGGTGAACACGCCGGCCTGCGCGTACTGGCGGTTGCGCGGGGCGCCGCGTGCGGCGATATCCGCGGACGTGTTGCCCGGCAGCAAGGGTAGTTCGATCACCTGCGCTTTCGCGCACAGCGATTCGAATTGCGCCCGCGTGGCGGCGTCGCTGAAGTCGCGCACGTATTCTTCGTACGCCATCGGCAAGGGGGCGATCAGCCGCGCGCCGGCGGCCAGCGCCTCCTGCGCGACCAGTTGGTCGCCGCCTTCGGCGAGCGGAGACAATACCATCAGCGGCAGGCCGGGGAAATCCTGTTGTAGCTGCGAAAAGAAATCCCGTACGCCGCCGCGCAAGCCGCCGATTTCGCGGCTCGCGAGATTGCGGTGACTGGTTATACCGATGACCAGCGGCGCGACGATCCCCACGCTTGCCTCCCCTGATTGGGCCTGTCGGACCAAGCCCTGCGCGCTCGATTATCGCACCACGCATGGCACTGTCGCGCTCCCGTCCCAGTCCGTCGGCTGATCAAGCCGCGCGGAGTGTCGCGTCCTCTTTGCCTGGCCCCCAAGTTGCGGCAAGCATGGATCCAGCG
>JBOHYO010000221.1:0-11719 GCA_050737935.1 Rhodanobacteraceae bacterium | reverse complement strand
AACCGGGCGACATTACGGTATCGGGATCGAGGCGCAGGCTTCCTGATTGGGGCGACGCGGCAAAAATGGCATCAACGTAACCCGGCGCGTGCACGCGCTCCAGTTGTTCGCGCGTCGCGCGTGGCGCATCGATCCGTTCGATGCCCGCGAAGCGCGGGTCATCCAGTGCCTGCAGCACCGCGCGCAGCCGCGCGGGCGACTCCGGGTGGTCGAAGCCGGGGTCGTGCTCGAGGCAGGCTGGATGGGTGTAAAGGCGCATATGGCTGTCGGTATTCACATCGCCCTTCGACTCCGCTTCGCTACGCTCAGGGCGAACGGTTGTTGAAGCGCCGTTTGGCGGTGCAGCGGCGGACGGTGTCCGCCCTAGGTGGCAGGCTTCTTTCTTTTCTCGTGCTGCCACAGGACTTCGCCGTGGCCGCTGGCGCGGGCCAGCACGCGCGCGAGCACGAACAGCAGGTCGGACAGGCGGTTCAGGTAATGCACGACTTCGGGCCGCACGCTCTCCTGGCGCGCCAGCGTCACCACGCGGCGCTCGGCGCGCCGGCAGATGGTGCGCGCCACGTGGCACTGCGCGGCTGCCGAGCCGCCGCCCGGCAGGATGAATTCCTTGAGTCGCGGCAGGTCGGCGTTGTAATGATCGAGCGTCTGCTCGAGCCCGGTGACGTCGGCGCCGTGGACCATTTCCATGCCCGGCACGCAAAGCTCGCCTCCGAGATCGAACAATGCGTGCTGGATACGGATGAGGTGTTCGCGAACGTCGTCCGGTACGCTTTCCCAAGCAAGTAGCACACCGATCGCCGAGTTCAATTCGTCGACGGTGCCGTAGGCTTCGACACGCGCCGAGTCCTTGGGCGTGCGCGAGCCGTCGCCGAGTCCGGTGGTGCCGTCGTCCCCGGTCCGTGTATAGATCTTTGAAAGGCGATTGCCCACGACCACGCGATCAATGCGGGCGATCAGTGCGCTGCGGTCAGCCGCAGCACGTCCCAGCGGCGGCCGAGCAGCGCGAAGCCGCCGAACAGCAGTGCGGACCACAGCAGCGTGCCGGGGAGGCTGCCGTACTGGTAGAACGGCCAGCCCGCGACATAGCAGGCGACCAGGCCGGACGCGGTGTGCGGGTACATCGCGGTCGTCAGCCAGGTGACGAAGTTGGTGACGAGGTAGAAACCGGTCGCGCTGCCGGCGGCGGCAAGCGCGGTGTTCCAGAAGCGCACGCGACCGCGCAGCGCGAAGCCGGCGAACGCGGTGAGCGCGACGCAGCCGTAGATCACCGGTGCGATCGCGAGCCATTCGCCGACCTGCGACCAAGGCAGCGCAAATGCAATCGCGACATCGGCGACCGCCATCGCGATCAGTGGCACCGCGATCGCGAGCGTGCGGTTGGCGAAATATGCGCCGCCGAACAGCGCCATCGCTTCGACCGGCGTGAAGTTCCACGGCATCGCGCCGGCGGCGGCGTATACGCCCAGCCGGTAGATGATGGTGAACGCGATCATCCCGCACAGCACCAAGGTGCCGGGAGAAAAGATGGTCGATTGCGGGGCGCGGGACGGCAGCGGTTGCGACATGGAATCCATCCTCTTGTTCGATGCGGTGGTGGAACCGCCGGAGATCCGCGCGAAGGGAAGAAGTGGCGCGCGTGGTGGACAGCTCGCGCTCTAGCTTACCGCAACGGGCGCAGACCGCGGGCTGACCGGCATCAACCGGCTATCATCCGTGGCATGAATGAGCGGAGCGACCTGCTGATCGTCGGCGGTGGACTCGTCGGCGCAAGCTTGGCGCTGGCGCTCGACGCCGCCGGCCGGCGCGTGACGCTGGTCGAGGCGATGGCGCCGCGCGCAATCGGCGCTGCGGGCGATGACGATCGCAACCTGGTGCTCGCGCGCGCTTCGGTGAACGCGCTCGGCGCGTTGGGGGTATGGCCGCGGCTCGAGCCGGTGGCCGGCACCATCCGCCGCCTCGAGATCAGTCGCGCCGGTGAGTTCGGGCGCGTGCGCATTTCCGCCCAGGATGCCGGCGTCGACGCGCTCGGTCGCGTGGTGCCCGGCAGTGTGCTCGCCGCAGCGCTGGAAGCGCGGCTTGCCGAAAGCCGACACGTGCAAAGGCTGGTGCCGGCGAAGCTGGAAAAGCTGGCCCCGACGGCGTCGGGCTGGCTGGCGCGCATTGCGACGGGTGAAGGCGTAAAGGAGCTCGAAACACGCTTGGTCGTCGGCGCCGACGGCAGCGGGTCACTGGTACGCAGGCAAGTCGGCATCGACGCCGATGAACACGATTACGGGCAGAGCCTGTTCGTGTGCACCATCTCGTGCGAACGCGATCTACCCGACGTCGCCTTCGAGCGATTCACCGATGACGGCCCGGTCGCCTTGCTGCCGCTGGTGAACCGCCGGCGCGGGTTGGTATTGACCGTGTCCGCGGATCGGCACGACGAAGTCGCCGCGATGGACGATGCGGCGTTCCTGGCGCTCGCGCAACAGCGCTTCGGCTGGAAGCTTGGTGCATTCGCGCGGCCGGGCAAGCGCTTCCCGCATCGCATTCGCCGCGTCATTGCAGACGCGCTGACCGCGCGGCGCGCGGTGGTGGTCGGCAATGCCGCGCAGACCGTCCATCCCATCGGCGCGCAGGGCTTCAATCTCGGTTTGCGCGATGCCCTGGTGCTGGCCGAAATGGTCGCCGGCGCCGATGATCCGGGCGCGCCGGAACTGCTCCACGAGTACGCGGCGCGCCGGCAATCGGATCGCGACGGCGTCCTCGCCTTCAGCCATGGACTCGTTTCGCTCGGCTGCCTCGCGCAGCCAGTACTCGGCCCGATTCGTTCGCTGGCGATGGCGGCGATCGACCGCATGCCGCCGCTGCGGCACGCCCTCGCGCGCCGCGGGATGGGCTTTCGCGCCGCGCCGCCCGCAGCCGTGCTGGACACGACGCCGTGAACGCGCGCCGGCCCGCGCTCGACATCGCGGTTGCCGGCGGCGGAATGGTTGGGGCCGCGTGTGCGCTCGCATTGGCCCGCAAGGGTTTTGCGGTCGCGCTTGTGGAAGCGCACGAAGCTGCGCCGTGGATCGCGGGCGAACCCGAGGATCTGCGCGTGATCGCCTTGGCGCCGTCATCGGCGCGCCTGCTGGGTGATCTCGGTGTGTGGCGCGACATCGAGGCGGCGCGGGTTTCGCCATACCGCTGCATGCGCGTTTGGGACGCGGCCTCGGGCGCGGAGATCACCTTCGACGCCGCGCGCGAGGGCCGCGCGCAACTGGGCTGGATCGTCGAGAACAAGCTGATCGCGCGCACTCTGTGGGATGCGCTGGACGCAGCCGGTGTGCGGCGCGTATGCCCCGCGCAGGTTGCGGCGTTCGCGCGCCGCGAAGATCGGGTCACGCTCGACCTTGCCCACGGCAGCGCGCTTTCGGCGGCGCTGCTGGTGATCGCTGACGGTGCGGGTTCGCGCCTGCGCCAGCAGGCCGATGTTCGGGTGCGCGGACGCGATTACCACCAGCGCGCGGTGGTCGCGCACGTCGCGAGCGAGCGGGCGCACGAGGCTACCGCTTGGCAGCGATTTACGCGCGAGGGTCCGATCGCGTTGCTGCCGCTCGCCGACGGGCGCTCCTCGATCGTGTGGTCGCTGCCCGAGACGCGGGCGCGCGAGGTGCTGGCGCTCGACGACCACGAATTCTGCGCTGCCGCGGGCGTGGCCTCGGACTTCCGGCTCGGCCGGATCACGGCGACGACATCGCGCGCGTCGTTTCCCTTGAGACTGCAGCTCGCGAAAACCTACGCGATGGACCGCTGCGTGCTGCTGGGCGATGCCGCGCATGCCGTGCACCCGCTGGCCGGGCAGGGCGCGAATCTGGGGCTCCGCGATGTCGCCGAGCTTGCCGCGGTACTCGGCGAGGCGCACGCGGCGGGGCGAGATTTCACCGCTTCCCATGTGTTGCAACGCTACGCGCGCCGGCGGCGCGCGGCGGCGACGGTGGATGCGCGCGCATTTGATGCGATCGAGCGCATGTTCGCGTGGCAAGCGCCGGGCTGGACCATGGTGCGCGGCCTGGGCATGCGCGCATTCGACGCAATTGGTCCACTGAAGCGTCGCTTATCGGCGCATGCGGAAGGAACGTCATAACGCGATTGGCTTTTCTCCTTCCCCTTCAAGGGGGTGAGCCGGGGTTTCGCGAGGCACTGCCGCGCGCCGGCGAACGGCTGCACAGGGACGTGCAGACCGGGCGTCAAGGGCAGGAAGCCCGAGCCGGGGCGGGGATGGGGTTGAAGTTCACTCCCAATACAAACCCATCCCCACCCAACCCTCTCCTTGAAGGGGAGGGCCAACGCTCTTCTCCCTCCCCTTCAAGGAGAGGGCCGGGGCGGGGATGGGGTTCACCACAGGAGACGATCATGCGAATTCGATTGGTGTTGATCGCGGTATTGCTGTTCGGTTTTGCTCCATTCGCCCGCGCTGCGATGCAGGCGAAAACGATCAACTACACCGTCGATGGCAAGGCGATGCAGGGCGTGCTGGTCTGGGACGACGCGGTGAAGACTGCGCGGCCAGGTCTCCTGATGATCCCGGACTGGACCGGCATCAACGCCACCAACATCGATTTCGCAAAATCGATTGCCGGCCGCGACTACGTGATTTTCATGGGCGACATGTACGGCGAGAACCTGCGCCCGAAGGACAGTCAGGAAGCCCGGGCCGCGATGAAGCCGCTGATGGCCGACCGCCCGCTGCTGCGCAAGCGGGTGGTGGCGGCATTCAATGAACTGAAAAAGCTGGCGGTCGGACACGCCGCTCCGTTCGATGCCGGCAAATTCGCCGCGATCGGGTTCTGCTTCGGCGGCACCTCGGTACTCGATCTGGCGCGCAGCGGCACCGATGTCGCGGCGGTGGTGAGCTTCCACGGCGGCCTCGCGACCGACGATCCGGCGCTGGCGAAAGACATCAAGGCGAGCGTGCTGGCGATGAACGGCGGCGACGACCGCGGCACGATGCCGGACGCCCCGGCCTTCATGAAGGAGATGCAGCAGAGTCCGGCGCCGTGGCAGTTCGTGGTGTTCGGCGGCGCGGTGCATTGCTTCGCCGAGCCGCAGGCACATTCACCGCCGGGTTGCGTGTACGACCCGCCGGTGGCAAAACGCGCGTTTGCCCTGATGCACTCGTGGCTGGACGAGGCGTTTGCCGGCAAAGCAGACACGTTGCAGTAACGCGATCGGGGTCGCGGCCATGGGCCGCTCCTGCAACTGCGCACAGGGCGGACACCGTCCGCCGCGCGGCTGCCAATGGCGGGCAATGCCCGCCCTACGCCACTCGTGGCTCGACGAGGCATTTGCCGGCAAAGCAGACACGCTGCGGTAACGCGATCACAGTCGCGGCCATGGGCCGCTCCTGCAATTGCGCGCAGGGCGGACACCGTCCGCCGCGCGGTTGCCAACTGCTCACAGCGTTGCCCCGTCGCAGCGATGTAGGAGCGCGCCATGCGCGCGATAGTCCGTCAGTTCGTGCGGCTGACCGCGTACTCCGCGAGTCCCGCCAGCGCGTCGCGGTACTCGGACTTCGGCAATGCAGCGAGTGCCTCGAGCGCCGCGTTCGCGTGCATCTGCGCGCGAGCCTGGGTGCGTTCCAGCGCGCCGGAATGGCGGATCGCGTCGACGATCACGTCGAGCGCAGACAGCCGCTGGCTGGTGATCGCATTGCGCAGCAGTTCGGCCTGCATCGGCGTCGAGCGCTGGATCGCATAGATCAGGGGCAGGGTGGGCTTGCCTTCGGCGAGGTCGTCGCCGATGTTCTTGCCGAGCGTGTCGGTGTCGGACACGTAATCGAGCAGGTCGTCGGCGATCTGGAAGGCGCAGCCGAGCTGCGTGCCGTAGCGACGCAGCGCCGCGCAGGACTCTTTCGGCAGGCCGGCCAGTACGCCGCCGAGCTCGGTGGCCGCTGCGAACAGCACCGCCGTCTTGCGCTCGATCACCCGCATGTAGGAGGCTTCGTCGGTCTCCGGCTTGCCGATGTTCAGGAGCTGCAGCACCTCGCCTTCGGCGATCGAGTTGGTGGTGTCGGCGAGGATCCGCATCACCGGCATGCGGTCCAGTTCCACCATCATCTGGAACGAACGCGAGTACAGGAAATCGCCGACCAGCACGCTGGCGGCATTGCCCCAAGCGGCATTGGCGGTCTTGCGGCCGCGCCGCAGCGCGGAGCCGTCCACCACGTCGTCGTGCAGCAGGGTGGCGGTGTGGATGAATTCGATGACCGCGGCCAGCTCGATGTGCGCGTCGCCCGCGTAGCCGGCCGCGCGCGCCGCCAGCACGTGCAGCATGGGCCGGAGGCGCTTGCCGCCTCCACCGACGATGTGTTCGCCGATCGCGTTGATCAACACGACATCCGAATGCAGTCGCTGACGGATCATCCCGTCCACCGCGGCCATGTCGGGAGCGGCAAGGTCGCGCGCGACGACGAACGGATTGGCGGGTTCCGGCGCTGGGGCGGGGCGGCTCATGGGCATCCTGCGGGCGGCAAGCCGTCGATTTTACAGGGAACGATCCTGGCTGCCCGCATCGTGGCCGCAAGGCGGCATTGCGCGGTCCGTCGAGCGACCCGCAGGCCTCGTACGCGCGGGGGTGACCGCCAGCCGGCGGCTGCCGGAAAATGCCTACACGATCCCGCGGCGCCGGCCGGCAGACGAGGCGTGGTGCGTGCTACGATCATCGGTCCCGTTGTTCCCCATTCGAGGACTCGCACATGGCACGTGGCGTCAACAAGGTCATCCTGATCGGCAACCTGGGCGCGGATCCGGAAACCCGCTACAGCGCGTCCGGCACGGCGATGTGCAGCATCCGGATCGCCACCACGGATAGCTGGAAGGACAAGCAGTCCGGCGAGCGCCAGGAACGCACCGAGTGGCACCGCATCAAGTTCTTCGGCCGCCTCGCGGAAATTGCCGGCGAGTACCTGAAGAAGGGCCGGCAGGTCTACATCGAAGGTTCGCTGCGCACCGACAAATACACCGACAAGGAAGGCATCGAGCGCTATAGCACCGACATCATCGCCAACGAAATGCAGATGATCGGTGGCCAGGGCGAAGGTGGCGGACGTGGCGAGGGCAGTGACTACCGTCCGCGCCAGCAGCAGGGCCATCCGGCAGGAGCGCCGTCCGGCGGTGCGCGCCAATCGGCGCCACCCCCGCCACAGGATACCGGCGGCTTCGAGGACGACGACATTCCGTTCTGAAAGTCACGGTCAGGCAACTTGTTGCGTTCACCAAAGAGAGCCAGTGAAATCACTGGCTCTCTTTTTTATTCCGCGATGCATTTGTGGACGGGAACGACGGCGACGGAAACACATGGCATGTGACTGTCAGGCAGCTTCGGCCCAAGCGTCGGCCAGCAACCCCGCATGCGCGAACACGGATGGCGGGCAAGCCTTGGCACCCGTGGGCTCCGTGGTCATGCCCTCGAAGTGACCCGCGACGATCGCCGCGAAATCATGCAGCTGCGCCGGACCGAGCATCATGCCGCGTCACCGGTGTTTCGAAATAGCCCCCATCCTGGAGATCGGCCATCAGCCCGGGCTGTCGCGGCGTCCAGCCCAGTACCTTCCGGGTGCGTTCGCTCGAGGCCGGTGCGTCCATCACCGCAAATGGTGCGAACCAGCCGAAATGTTCGACTGCCTCGCCGGGGACCTTGCTGACGACCGGCACGTCCAGACGCCGCCCGATCACGCCGGCGATGTCCTTGAGCGAGATGCCTTCGTCGGCGACCGCATGGTATGGGCCTCCGGCGACGCCATGCTCGAGTGCGAGGCGGTACACGCGGGCGGCATCGAGCCGGTGCACGGCTGGCCAGCGATTGCGACCATCGCCGATATAGGCTGACACGCCCTTCTCGCGTGCAACCCGGATGAGGTTGGGAACGAATCCGTGGTCCCCCGCACCGTGGACCGAACTCGGGAGTCGCACGACGGCCACCCGCACCCCGCGCGCCGCAAGCGCGGCAGCCGTCGCTTCCGAAGCACGGGGATAGGCATTGGAACTCGGGATGGGCGGATCGTCTTCGGTGCCGATTGGGCCGGCCGGCACAACCGCCACGCCGGAGGTGACCAGCAGGGGCCGGTCGGAGCCGGCGAGCGCGGCTCCGAGTGTCTCGATGGCGCGTCGATCCATCGCGCAGTTTTCCGCGAATTTCGAAAAGTCGTGGTTGAAGGCGGTGTGGATCACCGCATCTGCCGCGCCCGCGCCGCGTTCGAGGCTGGCGGGATCCTCGAGCGATCCGCGCTGGACTTCGGCGCCTGCCGCCACCAAGGCTGCCGCGCCTGCATCCGAACGTGCAAGGCCGAGCACCCCGTGCCCTGCGGCAATGAGTTCTCGCACCACGGCGGAACCGACGAAGCCGGTGGCACCCGTCACAAAGACTTTCATGGAACGCTCCCAATCCGATGTGGATGGGAGCTATCCTGATGCGCAATATATCCGGGTAAAGTAGTGGCTTTATACGGGTATACAAACTGACAGGGTGACCATGGCAACCACCAGCGACAACCAGCTTGGAACCTACCTGAGGGACCGCCGCGCGAAACTCGATCCCGCGGCATTCGGCTTGCCACTGGCACGCCGGCGCACGCCCGGACTGCGGCGCGAGGAAGTTGCCCAGCGCGCCCACGTCAGCGCGACGTGGTACACGTGGCTCGAACAGGGACGCGGCGGCGCGCCCTCGGCCGACGTGCTCGACCGCATCGGGCGTGCGCTGATGCTGACGGATGTCGAACGCGAGCATGTGTTCCTGCTCGGCCTCGGACGGCCGCCCGAGGTCCACTACAAGGCCGCGGCAGGGGTCACTCCCCGCCTGCAACGCGTGCTCGATGCGCTCGAGTTCAGTCCGGCGCTGGTCAAGACCGCCACCTGGGACGTCGTTGCATGGAATCGCGCCGCCGCCATGGTGCTGACCGATTATGGCGCGCTCCCGCCGGGCCGGCGCAACATTCTTCGCCTCATGTTCGGCGATCCCCGCATCCGCGCCGCGCAACAGGATTGGGACAGCCTCGCGCGGTCCATGGTCGGCGCCTTCAGGGCGGATGTAGCGCGCGCCGGTGCCGCGTCCGAAGTCGGCCAACTCGTCGAGGAGCTTTGCAGGCTCAGCCCCGAGTTCGAGGCGCTGTGGCGCGACCACGACGTGCGCGCCCACGGCGAGGGAATCAAGCACTTCCGCCACCCGGTCCTCGGTCCGCTCGCACTGGAATATTCCGCGTTCGCCGTCGATGGCCGGCCCGATCTCGGCATGGTCATCTACAACCCTGCGACCCCCGCGGACGCGGACAAGGTGAAGTCGCTGATCGAAGGCTGGAAGGGCAAGAACGGAAAGCGTGGGACCAACTCAGCCTGACTCCGCACCTGCCTGCTGCGCGCGGACGAAATCGACGAAAGCGCGAAGCGGGGCGGGAAGATAGCGACGGCCCGGATAGTAGAGAAACGGCCCCGGGAAGCGTTGCCACCAGGGTTCCAGCACGGGCTCCAGTGCGCCGCGATCGAAATACGGCCGCAGCCAGTCCTCGAACAGGTGGATGACCCCGCTTCCGGCGACGGCCGCTTCGACCGCAAGGTCGATGGCCGCCCCGGCGCGGACCACGAGCGGGCCGGCCGGATCCAGCTTCACGATCTTTCCGCCGCGCTCGAATTCCCAGGCATGCATCGCGCCACCCGGAAACTTGCTGCGCAGGCAGGCATGGCCGAGCAGGTCGCGGGGGTGCCTGGGCCGCCCGTGCCGGTCGAGGTAAGAAGTCGCCGCGGCGGTGGCGAAACGCTGCTCCCGCGGACCGATCGGCATCGCGATCATGTCCTGTTCCAGCCGCTCGTCGTAGCGGATGCCCGCGTCACAGCCCGCTGCCAGCACGTCGACGAAACTCTCCTCGGCGACGATTTCCAGGCGAATGTCGGGATAGGCCGCGAGGAAGGGCGGCACGATCCGCGGCAGCACCAGGCGAGCCGCACTGACCGGCACATTCAACCGCAGCGTGCCTGCAGGCCGGTCGCGGAAGCCGTTGACCACATCCAGCGCCGCCTCGACTTCCCCCAACGCAGGGCCGAGCCGATCGAGCAGGCGGGTTCCGGCTTCTGTGGGCACGACGCTGCGGGTGGTACGGTTGAGCAGCCGCACACCGAGCCGCGCTTCGAGCTTGCGCACGGCTTCGCTGAGGCTGGAAGCGCTGCTGCCGCTCGTTCGTGCCGCGTCCCGAAAACCCCGCGCACGTGCCACCGCGACGAATGCCGCAAGGTCGTCAAGAGGTGCCGTCATTGTTCGCGTTTCCGTACAGCCTGTGCCGACTTGGCGTACTTATCATACGGGCAATCGACGACCATACTTCGTGTCTCATCCATGAGGACACAGGCCATGACAGACATCCGCAAAGCCGGGACATTCACGCTTGGCGATCACACCGTGGGGCGCCTGGGGTACGGCGCGATGCAACTCGCCGGGCCGGGCGTGTTCGGACCGCCCAGGGATCGCAACGGCGCGCTCGCGGTGCTGCGCGCGGCGGTGGCGGAGGGCGTCAACCACATCGATACCAGCGACTTTTACGGCCCGCACGTCACCAACCAGATCATCCGCGAGGCGTTGCACCCGTACACCGGCGACTTGTTGATCGTCACCAAGATCGGCGCACGGCGCGGCGACGATGGTTCGTGGATCCCGGCTTTTTCCGCCGGGGAACTGACCAAAGCGGTGCATGACAATCTGCGCAACCTGGGGTTGGATGTGCTTGATGTCGTCAACCTGCGCATGATGTTCGGCGTCCACGAACCCACCGAGGGCTCGATCGAGGCGCCGCTCACCGCGCTTGCGGAACTCCGGCAACGAGGGCTCGTCCGGCACATCGGCCTCAGCAACGTGACGCCCACGCAGGTCGCCGAAGGACGCGCCATCACGGACATCGCATGCGTGCAGAACCTTTACAACGTCGCGCACCGGGACGACGACGCGCTGATCGGCGAACTTGCCACCGCGGGCATCGCCTACGTGCCGTTCTTTCCCCTCGGCGGCTTCACGCCATTGCAGTCGACGACGCTGTCCGAGGTCGCCAGGGATCTGGGTGCCTCGCCGATGCAGGTTGCACTCGCGTGGTTGCTCCAGCGAGCCCCGAATATCCTCCTGATTCCGGGTACTTCATCGGTCGAACATCTGCGCGAAAACCTCGCGGCGGCCGATCTGAAACTGCCGCCCGGCACCGTGGCCCGACTGGACCGGATCGGCACCGACACGGCGCCAGCTTGAGGCGAGTTTGCCGGCATGGCGGAATACGTACCCGACCAGATCATCCCGTCGCGCTTCGTGCGGATGCTCTCTTTCAAAACCTTCTCCCTCCGGGAGAGGGTGGCGCGTAGCGCCGGATGAGGGTTCGGGATCGTTTTGCATTTCGATTACGAGATCATCCCGTTGCGCTTCGTGCGGACCTCATCCCCAATCGCTCCGAACGGCATTTGGCCCCGTCCCATTGTCCGAAAGTGAACATGTGGGGAAGTGAACCTGACCCCGTTCTTGCTAGGATCGTTCGGGTCACCTTGACGCAAGGAAACATGCAAATGACGAAGTTGGCAATCACCGCCCTTCTCATGGCGCTGCTGGCAAGCGCCGTACACGCGCAGACCAATGCAGGCGAACAGAAGTCCGATCCCAACCTTCCCTTCACCATCACGAAGGTCGCGAGCTTCGATCTGCCCTGGCGCATCGCGTTCCTGCCCGACGGCCG
>JBOHYO010000220.1:0-3832 GCA_050737935.1 Rhodanobacteraceae bacterium | reverse complement strand
GGCGGCCGCGAGTCCGGTTCGGACGCGTGGAAGGCCTACATGCGCCGCCAGACCAACACCATCAACTGGTCGGACGCGCTGCCGCTGGCGCAAGGCATCAAGTTCGATATTTGACGGGACTCGGATTGAAAGCCCTCCCCTTCAAGCGGAGGGTTGGGTGGGGATGGGTTCGCCTTTGCGCCAAGCAACCCATCCCCATCCCGGCCTTCCGCTTGAAGGGGAAGGTGAACAGCTTCCGCTACCCGCTAGGTCGTGCGAGGCAATGCAGTGACGACACCCGCTTCCAGCTTCGCCGGATATCGCGTCGCCATCGCGGGCGGCAGCCGTGGCATCGGCCGCGCGATCGCGCTCGGCTTTCTCGAAGCCGGCGCGCAAGTTGCGACCTGCGCGCGCGGACAGGACGGGCTGGATGCCTTGCGCAGGGATGTCGGTGCGCATTCGGAACGCTTCCACACGCACACCTGCGACCTTGCCGAAGCGGGCCAGATCGCGGGCTGGATCGAAGACGCGGCTCGGGCGATGGGCGGCCTGGACGTTCTCGTCAACAATGCCACCGGTTATGGCTTCCGCGAAGACGACGAGTCGTGGCTGGTCGATTTCAATGTGGACCTGATGGCCGCGGTGCGGGCTTCGCGCCATGCCGTGCCGCACCTGAAGGACTCGAAGCATCCGAGCATCCTGCATACCAGTTCGATCGGCTCGCTGCGCCCTCGTACCATGGGCCCGCCCTACGCCGCGATGAAGGCCGCGCTGAACCACTACACCCGCACCCAGGCGCTCGCGCTGGCCGACGATCGCATCCGCGTCAACGCGATCGCGCCCGGTTCGATCGAATTCGAAGGCGGCGTGTGGGACCGCGTCAAACACGAAAAGCCCGAGCAATATGCGCAGGTGCTGGCGACGATTCCATTCGGCCGCTACGGCAGGCCTGAGGAGGTCGCGCAGCTCGCGCTGTTTCTGGCGTCGCCGCTGGCGAGCTGGATCACCGGGCAGATCATGGTCGTCGATGGCGGGCAATCCCTGCGGTTCTGAAGCCCGCCGCGCGGACGCCACGGGTATGCGACCATAACGCGGTGCCATCGGAAGAGGCCCAGCCATGAATACGGTATATCCACGCACGAGTTCGCTCGCGGTGGTCAGCCTCATCTTCGGAATCCTGGCGTACGTTTTCCTGCCAGGCGTCGGCGCGCTGGTGGCGGTGATCTGCGGCCACTCGGCACGCTCGGAGATTCGCCGCTCGCCACCCGGCAGCATCGAGGGCGACGGCATGGCGCTGGCCGGGTTGATCCTGGGGTGGATCCAGATCGGCTGCGCGATCATTGCGGTGGGGTTTGCGATCCTCATCATCGCCGGCGCCATCGCATTCCACGGGTGGCACTGATCGATGTACCAGTCGCTGCGGCCGCTGCTGTTCGCGCTGGACGCGGAAGCCGCACACGGCCTGACCCTGTATGCGCTCGGGGTCGCGCAGCGCAGCACCCTGATGCGGTTCGTCGCGCACCCGCCGCCGGAGGACCTGCCGGTGCGGACGTTCGGGATCGATTTTCCGAATCCGGTGGGCCTCGCGGCGGGACTGGACAAGAATGGCGCGCACATCGACGCACTCGGCGCGCTGGGGTTCGGCTTCATCGAGGTCGGCACGGTCACGCCGCGCCCGCAACCGGGCAATCCCAAGCCGCGCCTGTTCCGGCTGCCGCAGCACGAAGCCCTGATCAACCGGATGGGCTTCAACAATGACGGCGTCGATGCGCTGGTGCGAAACGTCGAGCGTGCGCAATGGCGCGGGGTGCTCGGCATCAACATCGGCCGGAACAAGGACACGGCGAACGAACAAGCCGCCGACGATTACCTGGTCTGCCTCGAGCGCGTGTATCCGCTCGCAAGCTACATCACCGTCAACGTGTCCTCGCCGAACACACCCGGGCTGCGCGAATTGCAGGCGGGCGATTCGCTCAAGCGACTGGTCGGCGTGCTGATGGAATCGCGCGAGCAGCTTGCCGCGCGCCATCACGCGCGCAAGCCCATCCTGCTCAAGATCGCGCCCGACCTCGACGACTTGGGAATGGACGCGATCGCCGCTGCAGCGGCGGGTTCCGGAATAGACGGGCTGATCTGCACCAACACCACCGTCGACCACACGGGCGTGGCGGGCGAGCTGCATGCGGACGAGGCGGGCGGCCTTTCCGGCAAGCCGTTGTTGGAGCCTTCCACCGACGTGTTGCGCGGCATGGCCCGACGCCTGGGCAGCGACGTTCCGCTGGTCGGCGTGGGCGGGGTCTCGAGCGGCAGCGACGCAGCCGACAAGATCGCCGCGGGCGCCGCCCTGGTGCAGATCTACTCCGGCTTGATCTTCCGCGGCCCGTGGTTGCTGACGGAGTGCGTCGAGGAAATCCGCCGGCAGCAACCTGGCGCCGAAGCCGCATGATCGGCGTTACAAACCCATCCCCACCCCGACCCTTCCCTTGAAGGGGAGGGAGAACTCCGATCGTCGATGCCGAATTCCCCATCCAACGCCGACGCGTACACATTGACCGCGAACGCTTCGTTGCTCGGTCGCAACACCTTGCGTGTGGACGCGCGCGCGGCTTCTCTGGCCGAGATCCACGACGCCGACGCGATTCCGGCGCTCCTCGCCGAACCTGCCGTGCGCGGCAAATCCCAGATTCTGCTCGGCGAGGGCTCGAACGTCCTTTTCGCCGGCGACTTCGACGGCATGGTCATGACGATGAAGACCCGCGGTGTCGAGGTGCTTTCCGAAAACGCCGACGCTGTCTGCATCCGCGTCGCCGCCGGCGAGCACTGGGATGACTTCGTCCGCTGGACCCTCGCGCAGGGCCACGCCGGCCTCGAGAACCTGATCCTGATTCCCGGCAGCGTCGGAGCGGCACCGATGCAGAACATCGGCGCGTACGGGGTCGAGATCGGCGAGTTCATCGACTCGGTGGAAGCGTTCGACCTGCACGAGCACCGCGCGGTGCGATTCGACAACCGGCAATGCGAATTCGGCTACCGCGATTCGGTTTTCAAGCGAAACCCGGACCGCTGGCTGATCACCGCGGTGACTGTGCGCCTGCCGCGCGCGCGCGCGTCTCGCATCGACTACGCCGGGCTGCGTGAGGAACTCGAGCGCATGGGCGCCGCGAATCCGGCGCCCATCCACGTCGCCGATGCGGTGGTGAACCTGCGCACCCGCAAGCTTCCCGATCCCGCCGTGATCGGCAACGCCGGCAGCTTCTTCAAGAACCCGGTCGTCCCGGCGTCACAGGCTGCCACGTTGCACGGCGAACACCCGCAACTGCGCTGCTGGGCCACCGACGGCGGCTCGAAGCTGTCCGCCGCATGGCTGATCGAGGCTTGTGGATTCAAGGGCTTGCGGGTGGGTGATGCTGGTATTTCGAACCGCCATGCACTGGTGCTGGTGAACCACGGTCACGCCACCGGCGCCGAACTCTGGGCGCTCGCGCGGCGCGTCCGCGACAGTGTGCACCAGCGATTCGGCGTCATGCTGGAACCGGAGCCGCGGATCATCGGTGCGCCGGCCTGACCAAGGCCGGGCCGGGTCCACGGGTGGCGGGTAGTAGCTTGGGCGGGTCGTTTGCGCCGCGCGCAGCCAGTGCGCGCGCATCTCGTGCAGCCGGAAACCATCAGCAAGACCATCCCCGCGGGGGGTGGGGAAGAAGCAACCGGAGGCCGGTTCCAGGAGCATAGCGACAGAACCGGCATTGCGGGCGGGAACCCAACCGCAACGAAATCCGACAATGCCGACTCCGGCCTTCGGCGTTGAGCCGGCCTACGGTGCGTGTTGCGCGCCCGGCGCCGCGACGTAATGCCG
>JBOHYO010000219.1:0-14040 GCA_050737935.1 Rhodanobacteraceae bacterium | reverse complement strand
GGCCGCGATCGTCACCCGGCACACCAGGGCTGCGATGCGGGTGATGTCTTCGAAAGCCCCCTCGACCGGCGTGTCGAGAATGTCGTAGGAACGCAGCGCCGCAAGGCGCTGGGCCTGGCGCGGCGGCTCGGCTGCGAGGGTACCGGCTTCGAGCGCGACGGAGTTGTCCTCGTCCATGTCCTTGTACTCCCCGATCCCGTTCGCCAGTGTATCCAGCAGCGGGCGCCGTGCAAGTGCCCGGTCGCGATGGACCGCAGCCGCCAAGGAGCCGCGCCGCATCGTCGATGAACGCCGAATCGGAAGCGGGGCGGGGAAAACCCGCGCAATTGAGAAGCCCGCAATCGCCTCCACTTCGTGTGCAATCCCTTCTGCCGGTGTGCTGATGAATACCTCCCCTGCCCGCCTTCGCATCGATTTCGTGTCCGACGTCGCCTGCCCTTGGTGCGCGGTCGGGCTGGCCAGCCTGCAACAGGCGCTGGCGGTGCTCGATGGCACCGTGCAGGCAGAGATCCACCTGCAACCTTTCGAACTCGACCCGCACCTGCCGCTGGAAGGCGAGGACGCGGACCAGCGCCTGATGCGAAAGTACGGAATCGGGGAGGCCCAGCTCGAAGAAAACCGTAGGGTGATACGGGATCGCGCCGCGCCGCTCGGCGTCGCCATCAACACCCGCCGCGGCAGTCGCGTCTGGAACACCTTCGATGCCCACCGGCTGCTGCACTGGGCCGGAACGCAGGACCGCGAGCGCGCGCTCGCGTTGAAGCAGGCGCTGTTCCGTGCGTACTTCAGCGACGAGGAAAATGTCGCCGACCGCGAGGTCCTGGTGCGTATCGCGGCAGGCGTCGGCCTTGATGCCGCGCAGGCGCGAAGCGTGCTGGAGAGCGATGCGTACGCCGGGGAGGTCCGCGCGCAGGAACAGCGCTACCAGCAGGCCGGCATCCATTCCGTGCCCACGACGATCATCAACGGGAAATGGGTGATCCCGGGAGGGCAGCCGCCGGAGACGTTCGAAGGCGCCTTGCGCGAGATCGCGGCCAAGGCGCAAGACGGAGCCGATCCGGCGTAGCCGGTTTGCTCAGTCGATCGGCGGACAATGCCCGCCCACTCGGGCCGGCCTTCCCCATCGCAGGGCACGCATCGCGCCATCGCTCGCGGCGGACGCGGGGCGGGCATGGCCCGCCGCGACGCCGCGCTGCGCTGATCGGTGGACGTATCCGCCTTGCGACATCCGCGCCCTCAGTGCGCCAGCTCGAGCTTGCTCGACAGCACCCAGCCGATGTTGCCAAGCTCGTCCGAGACCTTCCACCAGATGCCGACCTTGTCGCCGGTCGGATACAGCATCATGCCGGACTTCAGGGAGCGCACCACCGACGAATGCAGGTTCGCGTCCGAATACAGCTTCGTCGACCCGGTCAGTCGCACCGCCTGCTGCACGTTGTCGGCCTGCGCGTTGGGTGCGTTCCTCTGCAGGTCGGCGACCATCTTGGTATACGCATCGAGGTAAGCCATCGCGATTACCTGGCCGATCTCGGTATTGGCATAGCCGCTGGCACCACCTGCTGCAAAACCACCGTAGAAGCCACCGCCACCGCCGCCGGCCCAGCCGACGTCGGTCTTGTTCGCGTGGCCCTGCTCGAGCGCGACCTGCTCGGTCGAACGGATGTCCGTCAAGGTCAGCACCACGTCGGCCGTCTTTTTGGAAATGCTGACGCCCCCGACCACTGCGCCGATGCCGTGCGGGAGGAATCCGCCGAGGATTCCGCCGATGCGATTGCCGCTGGCGTTCGCGTTGCTGTTGGCGATGTCCGGGACCAGCACGTAATCGGCCGCCTTCATCTGGCCCTTGCCGACGTTCGAGCCGACGCGCATCTCGCCCTCGCCCGCCAGCTCGCGTTCGGCGCGGGCAGCCTGCAGTCCCTTGCCGCGATCGACCAGCGTGAAGCATCCCGACTGCGAGACGTACACCTTGATCAGTGCGGCCGGCGATTCGAGGTTCATCGCCGTCCACCATTGGTTGCCCGATTGCGGTTCCTGCACCGCGAGGGTACCGATCCTGCTGCTGCATCGGGGCATCTGCGGCTGCGCATCGGCGGCCCAGCTTGCCGACGCGAACACGATTCCACCGGCAAGCGCCAGCAAGCCGGCCCACGGATTGGTACCAAGCACACGAATCTTCATTTGGGTCCCCCACTTCCTTTGCAGGAAGGGCATGGTGATGGCCGAAGAAACCGGACACGCGGCACCGGCAGTGAACCAGCGCGCTGTCCCCGAGGAATCGTCCAGCAGGTGCACCGATCACATCGCCCCGACGATGGCTTGCGACGCGCCACCTCCCGGGAGCTGTCCATATACCCCGGCTCCCTCCGGGTGTCAATTGGCATTCCCGGCCGGGCAACTCCCGCGGCCGGCCAAGCCGAGGGAGCACGGCAAAGGCGGATTCGTGCAGCTTCCCCTAAATATTTGCCGCGCCGGGCCGATAACGCAGGTGCGCAGGACGTCACGCTGCCGGGCCCCGGAGTCGTACATGTTGGTTTTGGTTGGATCGCTGGTCGTGATTGTCTGCGTGATGGGCGGCTACATCATGTCGCACGGGCAATTGTTGGCGCTGTGGCAGCCCTACGAGGTGATGATCATCTTCGGCGGCGCCGGGGGCGCCTTCCTCACCTCCAATCCAGGCAAGGTGGTGAAGGCCGCGCTGCGCGAGGTGGCGGCACTGGCCAAGGGCCCGAACTACCGCAAACAGGATTACGTGGACCTGCTCTCGTTGCTGTACGACATCTTCGCGTTGATGCGCAAGCAGGGCGTGCTGGCACTCGAGAGCCACATCGAGGACCCGCAATCGAGTACGGTATTTTCCGCCTACCCCCGCCTGATGCGCGAGCACTGCCTGGTCGAGTTCATCACCGACTGCCTGCGGCTGATCGTCGGCGGCAACATGGAGCCGCACGAGTTGGAGGCATTGCTCGATGCCGAGGTGGAAAATCACCACGCGGAGGCCGAGGCACCCGCGCAGGCCGTGGCGAAAATGGCCGACGCCCTGCCCGGGTTCGGCATCGTCGCGGCGGTGCTGGGCATCGTCACCACGATGTCCAATCTCACGGGCGATACCTCCAAGATCGGTGAGCACATCGCCGGCGCGCTGGTCGGTACCTTCCTCGGCATCCTGCTGTGCTACGGCTTCATCGGCCCGCTGGCTGCGGCGATGGAAGCGCGCGTCCGCGAGGACGGCAAGGCCTTCGAATGCGTCAAGGTGGCGCTGCTGGCCAGCCTGCGCGGCTACAACCCCAAGGTGGCGGTGGAATTCGCGCGCAAGGCCCTCTCGGCACATGCGCGCCCGAACTTCCAGGATCTGGAAGAGCACTTGAAGGGCGACCGTGCCGGAGCCGGCGCGTGAACGACGACAAGCCCGCCGCAACGATCATCATCAAGCGGGCGAAGAAGTCCGGCCACGGCCACCACGGCGGCGCCTGGAAGGTCGCCTATGCGGACTTCGTCACGGCGATGATGGCGTTCTTCCTGGTGATGTGGATCATCGGGGTGGGCACCCGGGAGCAGAAGGCCGCGATCGCCGCGTATTTCCGCAACCCCAGCGCCACGCCCGGCACCGCCACGGTGGCGCCGCCGGGGAGGGACGGGCCCGGTGGCGCCAGCGACTCGATGATCAAGCTCGGCGGGGCAATGGACCTCTCCCACGGCCCGGGCATGGACCGGCACAACGGACCCGTCGGCGCCGCTTCGAAGGAGCAAATCGACGAGCGCGCGCGCGCACTCGACCGCAAACGCCTGGAGGAGTTGAAAGTCCAGTTGAACGCCGCGATCCAGAACAGCCAGGCGCTGGCTCCCTACAAGGACCAGCTGCTGCTGGACATCACCCCCGAGGGCCTGCGCATCCAGATCGTGGACAAGCTCAACCGGCCGATGTTCGATCTGGGCCACGCGCGGCTCAAGGATTACACCACGAAGATCCTCGAAGAGCTGGCCAAGTTCATCAACAAGGTGCCCAACCGCATCTCCATCAGCGGCCATACCGACGACGCGCCCTACAACAACGATCACGGCTACAGCAATTGGGAGCTGTCCGCCGATCGCGCCAACGCCGCGCGGCGCGCCCTGTTGGCCGGTGGCCTGGACGAGGGCAAGATCGCCGAAGTGGTCGGGTTGGCCGCCGCGGTCCCGCTCGACAAGGCCAACCCGCGCGATCCGATGAACCGGCGGATCAGCATCATCGTGATGACCAAGCAGGCCGACACCGCGGCGATGCAGAAAGTCGTCGACGGCAGGTTTCCAACCTCCGGAAGTCCCGCGGCCGGCTAGAGCCTCCGTCTGCCACCAGTTGTAGCCACGGCTTGGTTTGTCGCGGCGTCGCTCGGCGGTGGCGCCTGGACATCGGGTGCGTCCCTCCGGATTCCGCTGCGCTCCCTCCGGCCTGCCCGGTGATCTGGACGGTTCCTCGTTCGTCGATATTCCTTACACAAGCGTGGCGCTACCGAACGCGCAGAAACGTCTCCGCCACGGCCGGCGCACCTTCGCGTACCTTCGCCCACAAGGCGCGGCAGCACTACGAAATCGCAGCTCGCATGCGTCGGAGAACCGCGCCTCCGGTCGGGTGGTTCATGCGCACCGCGGTTTGCGATGTTGCTACTTGCACCATGCTGCGTCGGCATTCCTTACAAAATGCGCATTTTTCGCACGGAGGAACCCAGCAATAACAATCACTTTCATGACTGGCACGCTAAATGCTCCATGGCACGCGCAGGGGTTTTCGTATTCCTTTCCAAAGGAGACGTGTCGATGAATGCGAAAACGGGAATCTTCATAAGGACCCGAATCTTGATGGCCGGTGCGGTGCTGGCCTTGCTGGGGTTCGGGCCGTATGCGGCCGCAAACCCTGTCCGGATCAACTTCAGTTCAGCCGGAGGGAGCGGGTACGCCGACCTGACGCTCGGAGGCACCGACCCCGCGGATGTGATCGACGCCAGCCATTCGCCGGTGACCATCACCGACGCGAGCGGCATGTTCGATGGCGCAATCATCACGGGCATACAGCCTCTCAACCATGCTACGCCGCCCCCCGGAGAAGTGCTTCCGGCGAGCTACAGTCTTTTTTCGATCCCGGGCTATGGGGACCACGACGGGGTTTCCTACGACAACCTTTTCTATGCCGACGGCTCGCCCCTCATCTGTCTTGTGGATGGCACCCCCGTTTACCCGTTCTCGGGCGGCTTCCTGGATCTCATGGGCGTGATGTTCACCCTTGATGACGGGAATTTCCTGGATCTGTGGAGCTTTGGGGTGACGGGTCCGGGGTTCTTCGGGCCGGGGTGGGCGGGCGGGCTTGCCTACGGAATGAAACTGATCCAGCCGGCTGGCGACACTTACACGGTCCTGGATCTGGGCCCCACCGTCGCGGCAGTACCGGAACCAGCCTGGTTGTGGCTGTTCGGCGCCGGCCTTGTCGGCCTGTTTGCCTGGCAGCGTTCGCTCGAGAAGAAGCGGGTGCGGGTCACCCGCTGACCGGATGATCGGCGGGCCACGCGACGTGGCCCGCTTTCGGGTTCAGTCGCAACAGGCGAAGGCAGCAACGTGGGTCGGCGGCTTCACGCCCTGGAAAGCCGCTCCCAGATGTGCGCAGCAAGATCCTCGTGCAATCCGAGTTCTTGCTGCATCAGCACGAACACGGCTTCGACCTCGATCCTGCCGAGTCGGTGCAGCATCGCGGCCGCTCCCGCCACCTGACCGATGCGCAGTGAACGCCCCAGCGGAGTGAGCTCGCGCAACGGTACGTCGCGCCGCTGGTCGCCCAGCGCCGGCGCGATGCTGGTGGACAACGCCCAGTCCCGCGACAACCGCCCGGCCGTGCGCGCTGCCCACCGCTCCAGCAGTCGACAGACCACCTCCGGATCGGGCGCAAGCCCGGGATGCTGGCTGTAGCCGTCACGCACCACCTGCACCACGACGATCGAACCGAGCCCGTGCAGCAGGCCCAGCATCTGTGCGGTGAACGCATCCTTGCGCTCGACCTTGCGCGCATGCTCCGCCGTGGCCACCGCCGCCAGCAAGGTGTGTTCCCAGACGATGGTGGGAAGCCGGGCAAATGCGCCGCGCCCACCGCTCAGCACCGGTTGCATCAGGGCAACCGCAATCATCTGGCGCAATCCGTCGGTGCCGATCATCGCCACCGCGCGCTGGATGTCCTCGACGGGTTCCGGACAAACCCGATACAACACACTGTTGGCGATGCGCAGCAGGTTGCCTGCCATCGCGGGATCCCGGCCGATGATCGCCGCGATTTCACGGACCGAGCTGTCCTCGTCGTTGACGATCCGGAGCAGTTGCGGCAACAGGTGCGGCCGGCGCGGCGCGTAGCTCGAGCCGGGCTTGATGCGGGACAGCAGCGCGGCTGCGGCACGGGCAATCTTTTCATGCAGCGCATCGGCGGGATTCACCTGCGCATCGTCATCGGGCTCCTCCTCGAAGGCGATCGCATACATGCGCGCCAGGATTTCGCTGCCCGATGATGTCGCGTGCGCCTGCTCCGCCTGCCGCAGCGGCTGGCCAGGTGCAGCGGGTTCGGCGATCTTCCGGCTGCGCGCCATCGGCACCGCGCCGGAACCGTGAAGCCGCCGCCGGCCGTGCAGCCACCAGCCCGCGGTACCGCCGGCCGCGGCCAGCAGCGTGACGGCAATCAGCAACAAGATCGTAGTCATCCCCAGACACGCCACCCGGAAAGCGTGATGGTACGGGCAAACCACCAAAAAGGGAGCGCCTTTTTGGAGCACGGCATAATCGGGAGGTGATTCGATCCGCGCCAGGAGAAGACCATCAGGCATCCCTGGTCAGTTGGCGCATCGCGGTGGTGGCGTTCCTGGGCGGCATCGGTGGCGGCGTGGTGTTCCCGATCCTGCCGACGCTCGGGCTGCGCATGGGGCTTTCGGCGTTCATGGTTGGGTTGATCCTGGCTGCCAACCGGATCGTGCGGATCGGCATGAACCCGCTCACCGGCGTGCTGGTCGACCGTTTCGGCGGACGTGGCGTGATCGCGGCCGGGCTTTTCATCGAAGGCGTGGGCACCCTGGGCTACATCGCCGCACTGCATTTTGCGGCGCCGGCTGCATGGTTCCTGGCCGGACGCCTGGTCTGGGGTGCGGGCTCGTCGCTGCTTTTCGTGGGCGCCGTCGCGGCCGTGCTCGCCGCGAGCAGTGGTGCGAATCGGGGCCGCCTGGTCGCGCGCGCGCGCAGCGCCATCAGCCTGGGAGTACCGGGCGGACTGGTTCTCGGCGGTCTCGTGACCGACTTCTTTTCCGCCGATGCGGCGTTCCTCGCCGCGCTGGTCCTCAGCGTCGCCTCCGGCTTCGCGGCGCTTGCGGGTATCCCGCGCTCGCGGCGCGTCGAGTCACCCGAGGACAAGGACCAAACCTCGTTGCACGGCCTGCTGACGGTGCTGCGCCAGCGCCGGTTGGCAGGCATCTGGCTCTACGCGGCGCTCGTTTCGTTTGCGGTGCAGGGACTGCTGCTCGCGACGCTGGTCCTGCTGGTGGAGCGCCGCGGGATCTCGATTGCGGGCTTCGGCGCCGAGGGCAGCGCGGGCCTGCTGCTCGCGATCCTGATGCTTGCCTACGCCGGCACGTCGCTTTTCATTGGCCGCCGTCTCGACGCCCTGCACAAACGCACGGGGCTCCTCGGCGCGAGCATTGCACTCCTCGTCGCCGGTTATCTGGTCCTCGCCTTCACACCGACGCTTGCCCTGATCGTGGTGGCGCTGATCACGGTCGGCGTCGGCACCGGCGCAATCGTGATTCCGCTGTTGACCCTGATCGGTGACCTGGTCGCGCCCGGATTGCGCGGGCGTGCGACCGCGATCTATCAGGTCGCGTCGGATTGCGGCGGCACGGCAGGCCCGATCGTCGGACTGATGCTGGGGGTGCGTTTCGGCTTTTTCGCGATCTATGCGGGAGTCGCGGCCTTGTTCGTGCTGTCACTGCCCATCGCCGTCATGCTCGCCCGCGCCGAAGACTGAAAGCGGCGACCGAATCAGCGGTCGCTGGTCAAACCTGCAACGCCGGCGCGCCATGGGCTCGGACCGCTTTCGCCCAGCCATCGAAGCATGATTGGGGCGTCGTGTCGTGCGGCGATCATGGTGCCGTGACCAATGCCGCGTGACGCCGTTGCGGTTCGCAGGCAGCGCCCATCCCAACCCGCAGCTTGTCGCCCGGCGACGGCGCCTCGATTTCCGGTCACGGATGCACCGATGCCCTGCGTGCTGTCCCGGCTGCCGGCCGCGTGGCAGCCTCGGGAGGCGGCCCGCCCGGTCGCATGCGCAGGAAGCGAACGAAGCGTGGCAGTCCGCTGCTGGTCAATCCGTTGAATCGATACGTCACCCACGAACCCACCGCCGGTGGATGGGCGCGCTGCTCGTCGGAAAAACCGGAGCCGATCGCGAAACGGCGCCCGTCGGGGGTGCGGACCTCGATCGAACCCATCATGCCCTCGAGCCGGCCCTGGCCCGGACGTATCGCGACGACCCTGGCCTCGGCGTCATCGTACGGCTTCAGTTTGAGCAGACCGACGCCGCGACCGGCGCGGTAAGGTACATCGCCGAGGTGCAGCACCAGGCCCTCGCCGTCCTTGTCGAGTATGCGCTTCAGCGCCGCGTGCAGGGCGGCTTCGTCGCGGACGTGGAACTGGCGGATGGCGATGACCCAGGGATCGCCGATGGCGGCAACGACTGCGCGAATGGCGGGAACACGAGTGTCGAAGTTTCCAGCGTGCGCGGGAAGATCGAACACGCGATAGCTGATCTCGTGCCAGGCGGGATCATCGGCCGCTGCGGTGCGAACGATGACGGAAGCCCTCGCGAAGCGCCCGTAACCGGCCCACAACTCACCGTCCATCGGCGTCTTCGGCCAATGCTTCGTGAACCACGAGGGCACATGCACGACGGTGCCCCCGCGTGTCAGCAATTGATGGCCATTCCAGTAGCCGCGCACGCCATCGAATTTCTCGCTGACCCAGTAGCGGGACAGGTCGACACCGCCGTGGTAGACATCGACCAGTTCGACCGGTGGCGGCGGTACGGCCCAAGTTACCCCCGGCAACGCCGCCGTCCACATAAGGATTGCCAGTACCGTCCAACGCACCATCGAACGCATCGTTTCCGCTCCGCTGATCTCCAGTCTGGATTGTCGGCGTGCGCGGCAAGGCACGCTGTCGGCAGGCGTCCCCGCTCGCGGTGCGACTGTACCGATAGGTCTGTAGGTAATTGCCTACTGCGCGGACCCTGGAATCCACATTCCGCCATGGCGAACCTGTTGGCCTATGCTTGCGCCCTTGCGTTCCAGGGAAGCAAATCGTGGCCCGCGAGGCGCAGCAACTTGGAAAAGGGAGCCCGATCGACGGCCAGTCGCTGCTCGAAGGCGTGAGCCTGCCCGCAGCCGTGGTTTTCGACAGGGCGCTGGCCAACAATATCGCCTGGATGCAACGCTTCGCCGACAAGTACGGCGCGAAACTTGCGCCGCACGGCAAGACCACGATGACGCCTGCATTGTTCCGCCGCCAGCTCGACGCCGGTGCGTGGGGCATCACGTTGGCGACCGCCGTCCAGTGCGCCGCGGCCTTCGAACACGGCGCCACACGCCTGCTGATGGCCAACCAGTTGATCGGCACGCCCAACATGGCGATCGTCGCCGATTTGATCGAACGCGGCGCGGATTACTACTGCCTCGTCGACAGCGCGGCCAACGTCGAGGCGCTGAATGCGTATTTCGGCCGGCGCAATCTCACCGTGCAGGCGCTGATCGAACTCGGCGTGCCGGGCGGCCGTTGTGGTGTGCGCGGCGATTCCGAGCAGAAGATGCTCATCGAAGCCATCGCCTCGGCGCCGGCCCTCGCGCTCCGCGGCGTCGAAGGCTACGAAGGCCTGATCGGCGGCGATGAGGCCGTCGATTCCATTCGCGCGTACGCACAACGGCTCGTCGATACCGTTCGCGCGCTGCGGGACCACGGATCATTCGCAGGTCGCATGCCGATCGTCACCGCGGCGGGCTCGCAATGGTTCGACCTGGTCGCCGAAGCGTTCGATCAGTCGGACCTGCGCGATCGCTGCACGCCGGTGCTGCGGCCCGGCTGCTACGTCGCCCACGATCACCGCTCGTATCGCGATGCAATGGCCGCGGTGAAAGCGCGGCATCCGGAACTCGAAGGCGGACTCGAACCGGCGCTGGCGGTGTTCGCGCACGTGCAGTCGCTGCCGGAACCCGGCATGGCGGTGGTCGCGATGGGCAAGCGCGACATCTCGTGCGATCCCGATCTTCCGATTCCGCTGCAACTGCACCGGCCGGATGAATCCGCGCGGCCACTATGGGCCTGCACCGTGCGCAAGGTCATGGACCAGCATGCGATGCTCACGCTTCCCGACGACCTCGACCTCCGCATCGGTGACATCGTTTCCTTCGGCGCCTCGCACCCCTGCCTCACCTTCGACAAGTGGCGGCAGGTGCTGCTCGTCGATGACGAACTGCAGGTGCTGGAAGTGATGCCGACGTTTTTCTAGGATCCTCTGAGCAACCTTTTGCGCTCCGTAGCACATCGACCCGTCGCTGTGCCCCGTTCGCCCCCGGATCAAGTCCGGGGCAGGCTGTGAGCGTAGCGCCAAAGGCGCGAAGTCGAAGGGGGTACGTTCTTGCGCTTCGACTCCGCCGGCTGCGCAGGCTACGCTCAGCGCGAACGGAGAGGTGGCCGTGCCCTGCTGACGACGCGCGGCGGGCCGAACAAGCGCCAAAACGATGGTAGGCTCGAGCCCTCGAGCGGCACGCGCGCATATCCGGTGCCCACATCTTTCTCATGACATCACCGGGGACGCCATGACCAAGCACCTTCGTATCCTTGCCTGCCTGCTCGCCACGCTGCCCTGCATCGCTCTCGCCGCCGCGCCCTCGGCGAAGGACCAGGACCGGCAGGCGCGGGTCGAGCGCGTGCTCACCGCGACGCCCATCATCGACGGCCACAACGACCTGCCTTGGGAAATCCGCAGCGAGTTCGGCAACGTTGGCAACATCGATCTCGCTGCCGACACCTCCAACCTTCGCAGCAAGACCGGCGATGGCGACGTGCACCTGATGACCGACATCCCGCGCCTGCGCACGGGCCACGTCGGCGCGCAGTTCTGGTCGGTGTGGATTCCCGCCACCGTCACCGGCCCCGAGGCCGTGCAGACGACGCTGGAGCAAATCGACGTCGTCCGCACGATGTGCCACAAGTACCCGAAAACCTTCGAGATGGCCTACACCGCCGACGACATCGAGCGCGTCGAAAAGGCCGGTCGCATCGCCTGCCTGATCGGCGTCGAAGGCGGTCACCAGATCGCCAATTCGCTGGCGGTGCTGCGTGACTATTACGCGCTGGGCGCGCGCTACATGACGCTGACCCACGGCAAGACCACCGACTGGGCGGATTCGGCCACCGACGAGCCCGCACACCACGGGCTCACCGCCTTCGGCCGCGCGGTCGTGCACGAGATGAACCGGCTGGGGATGCTGATGGATCTTTCCCACGTGTCGCCCGACACGATGAAGGACGCGCTCGAAGTTACCGAAGCGCCGGTGGTCTTCTCGCACTCCAGCGCGCGCGCCCTGGTCGACCACCCGCGCGACGTGCCGGACGACGTGCTGCGGATGGTCAAGCAAAACCACGGCATCGTGATGGTGAACTTCTACCCCAGCTTCGTTTCCGAAGAGGTCGCGCGCTGGCATGCGGACCGCGCCGGCGCGGCGGCGCGATTCAAGGCGCTGTACGTCGGCCAGCCCGACCGCGCCAAGGCCGCCATCGACCAATGGGAGCACGAACGTCCGCAGCCTGACGCCACGATCGCACAGGTCGCCGACCACGTCGAACACGTCCGCAAGATCGCCGGTATCGAAAGCGTCGGCCTCGGCAGCGACTTCGACGGCATCGAATCCACGCCGGCCGGCCTGGAGGGCGCCGACAAGTATCCGGGCCTGTTCGAGGAATTGGCGCGCCGCGGCTGGACCGACGACGAGCTGGCCGACCTCGCCGGCCGCAACCTGCTGCGCGTGATGCACGAAGCCGAAGCCGTCGCCACCCGCCTGCAGGCCCACGAAGTGCCGTCGCATGCCACAATCGAGATGGATGCCAAAGACGACCGAGCCTGAGAAGCGGGCGCAGGCAACCCTGTCCGCTTGACTGCCTCCGTCCCCCTGCCCATGCAAGTACCCCTCTGGATATGGCTGGCAACGGTCGCCGGCGTGATCGCGCTGCTGGCGCTCAGCTTCTTCGCGCACATCCGCAACGCCCACGAACCTTCCATGAAGGAGGCCGGGGCATGGACCGCGTTCTTCGTCTCGCTGTCCGCCCTGTTCGGCGTCGGCCTGACACTCGTGTGGGGCCGGGACCACGGCGTCGAGTTCTTTGCCGGCTACATCACCGAATACAGCCTGTCGATCGACAACCTGTTCGTCTTCGTGATCATCATGTCGAGTTTCGCGGTGCCGCGGGCCTTCCAGCAGAAGGTGCTGCTGGTGGGCATCATCGTCGCGCTGATCCTGCGCACGATCTTCATCCTGATCGGCGCCGCCGCCATCGCGCACTTCAGTTGGGTGTTCTACATCTTCGGATTGTTCCTGATCCTCACCGCGCTCAAGCTGGCGTTCGAGAAGCACGACGAAGACGAAACCTACGAACCCAACGTCCTGGTACGCCTGGTGCAGCGGGTCCTGCCGGCCACCGATGAATACGACGGCGCCAAGGTGACGACGGTCATCGACGGCAAGCGATACATGACCCCGATGATGATGGTGATGCTGGCCATCGGCATGACCGACATCCTGTTCGCGCTCGATTCGATCCCCGCGATCTACGGCCTGACCGACGTGCCGTACATCGTGTTCGCCACCAATGCCTTCGCCCTGCTCGGCCTGATCGAGCTGTATTTCCTGATCGGCGGATTGCTCAGGAAGCTGGTGTACCTGAGCATCGGGCTCGCCGTGGTATTGGGTTTCATCGGCATCAAGCTGATCATCGAGGCAATGCACGGCAACAACCTGGCATTCCTCAATGGCGGCGAACCGATCGACCTGGTTCCGGCGATTCCGACGTGGCTGTCGTTGCTGGTGATCCTCTCGATCCTCGCCGTCACCACCATCGCCAGCCTGATGAAGGCCCGGCTTGACGCGGCAGCTTCCGCAAGCTGACGCAAGCGGGATTTGCCGCGGCACCGTGCAGCCTGATCAATCCGAGATGCTGATGTCGCCACCGCCGGACGAGATGCTGCCCCGGCCCTGGGCTTTGCCAATGTCGGCGGAATAGTGATGGTCGCTCGAATCCACCCCGGTGGCATTCGGCAAGTGCACCGAGATGTCGCCGCCACCTGACGATGCATCCAGGTGCAATGACAGGTTGCTGGCCATCAGATCGGCATCGCCACCGCTGGTGCCCACGTCCAGGTTGCGCGCTGCCGCGAGATCGCCGGCCAGGTCCAGATCACCGCCGCCGGTATGCAGCGACACATTGCTGCCGCTGGTGTAGTCGGTGACATACAGGTCGCCGCCACCGGTGTGCGCCTCCAGCGAACCCGTGGCGTGACTGACATGTCCATCGCCGCCGTCGCTGTCCAGGTGCACGTCGCCTGTGGCCTGGTCCAGGTAGAGGTCGCCGCCATCGGTCGCAGCTTGAAGATTGCCCTTGAGTTCCTGCACGTGCAGGTCCCCCCCATCGGTACTGGCCGTCAGATCACCGCTCAACTTGTGTGCATACACGTCGCCACCGGATGTAGCGAGCGTCACGCGATTGGCCAGGCCGTTGGCCTCCAGCAGGCCCGCTGCGTTCACCAATTTTGCCTGCATGCCGGCCGGAATCCGCACCGCCACGTCCACGTGCAGCGGCACGCCTTCATCCTCGCCGCGGTAAACGCGTACCTGCCGGCCCTGGTATTCCATGCTGGAACTGCCACTGCCATGGAAGCACACGATGCCCAGCACGCAAACCTTGTCGTGCTCGTCATTGGCGACGTAGCGGTAGCTGTCGTAC
>JBOHYO010000218.1:0-8504 GCA_050737935.1 Rhodanobacteraceae bacterium | reverse complement strand
CCCATTCGAATGGCGCGGGCGAGTGGCGCCCCCAGGAATACGTGTGCAGGTTGTGCACAAGGTTGCCGCTGCCCAGGACCAGCACGTCTTCCGACCGCAGCGCGGCGATTTGCCTGCCGATTTCGTGGTGGAACGCGGCGGGCTGGTTCTCATCGATGCGTAGTTGCACCACCGGCACGTCCGCGTCCGGATACATGTGTCGAAGCACCGACCATGTGCCGTGGTCGAGGCCCCAGGCAGCGTCCATCTCGACCGGCAGCGGAGCCAGCATGGCCTGCACGCGCCGCGCGACATCCGGAGCGCCGGGAGCCGGATAGTGGATTGCATAGAGTTCTTCCGGAAAGCCGCCGAAGTCGTGGATGGTGCGCGGCGCTTCGTCGGCGGTGACGGCGGTGCCGAGTGCGTACCAGTGCGCGGAAATGGCGAGGATCGCGCGCGGCTTGCCGATGCGCTCGCCGAGGCTCCGCCAGGCTTCGGTCCAATCGTTGCGCAATATCGCGTTCATCGGATTGCCGTGGCCGACGAAGAGGGCGGGGAGAAGTCTGGGCATGGCGCTTGCGCCTTTCTTGAAGGGTGCGGGTCCGGGTGAAACTTGCATGCCGGGCGCGGCCGTCCGACGGCTTCCCGGGAGTCGTCACGCGATCGCGTGTGTTGTCGATGCGCGAAGGTTCAGGCCCCGCCTGCTAGACATGATGCACGCGTGGCGCGATGGATGCCACGTTCCAGTGAAGGAGATACGACCATGGCCGACAAGGTACAAGGCGAAGGCGATTACGAGGGCGCGCGGCATTACCGCAAGGCGACCGAGCGCTCCGTCAAGGAGCAGACCAAGGGTGGCAAACCGATCGAGGGCGATGCCAGCAAGGCAACCAGGGAGCTGACGCCCGAGGAACGCGAAGGCCGGTCGCGCGCAAAGGAGCCGCAGCAGGACCAACGCGACGCGAAATACATGGACGAGTTGGAAAAGGACAAGAAGAAACACTGACCTGCGGCTGCCTGCGGCAGCTTCGCCGCGTCGCGGTCTTCACCCCGGCTTGAGCCCCGCGGTCGTACATTGACTGGATCGGCGCAGCGTTCCGGGGTTCTGTCGCGCCAGTTTCCCGTTCTGTACGAGGGCGACGAAATGGCCATGAACGTGGCCCACAAACTGATCCGCTCGCACCTGGTGGACGGGAAAATGACGCCGGGTGAGGAGATCGCCATCCACATCGACCAGACCCTGACCCAGGACGCCACGGGCACCTTGGTGATGCTCGAGTTGGAGGCGATGCATCTGGACCGGGTGAAGACCGAACTGTCCGCGCAGTATGTCGACCACAACCTGATCCAGGAAGATTTCAAGAACCCCGACGACCACCTGTTCCTGCAGAGCGCCTGCCAGCGATTCGGGATATGGTTTTCGCGCCCCGGCAACGGCGTTTCGCACCCGGTCCACATGCAGCACTTCGGCAAGCCCGGCAAGACGCTGCTGGGTTCCGACAGCCACACGCCTGCAGGTGGTTCGCTCGGGATGCTGGCGATCGGCGCCGGTGGCCTCGAAGTTGCGATGGCGATGGCCGGCGAGCCGCTGTACACGAAGATGCCGGAAATCTGGGGCGTGGAGCTGACCGGCGATCTGCCCGATTGGGTCTCGGCCAAGGACGTGATCCTGGAAATGTTGCGCCGGCACGACGTCGACGGCGGCGTCGGCCGCATCATCGAATACCACGGACCGGGCCTTGCGCAGTTGTCCGCGATGGACCGCCACGTGATTGCCAACATGGGCGCGGAACTCGGCGCCACCACCACGGTATTTCCGTCCGACGACGCGGTGCGACGCTTCCTTGTCGCGCACGGGCGTGGCGAGGACTGGATCGAACTCATGGCCGACGACGGTGCCGAGTACGACATACACGAAACCATCGATCTATCGAAACTCGAACCATTGATCGCCAAGCCGACCAGCCCCGGCAACGTGGTACGCGTTGCCGACATCGCCGGCCAGCCGCTGTACCAGGCCTACATCGGATCCTCGGCCAATCCCGGCTACCGCGACTACGCGATCGCCGCGGCAATGATCGAAGGCAAGACCGCGAGCGGGAACGTTTCGTTCGACATCAATCCGAGCTCGCGCGGCATCCTTGCCACGCTGATGCGCGACGGGCACCTCATGCACCTCGTGCAGGCCGGCGCGCGGCTGCACCAGGCCGGTTGCAACGGCTGCATCGGCATGGGCCAGGCGCCGGCCAGCGGGCGCAACAGCCTGCGCACAACGCCGCGGAACTTCCCGGGGCGCTCCGGAACCCGCGAAGACGCCGTGTTCCTGTGCAGCCCCGAAACCGCAACCGCGTCGGCGCTCAAGGGCGTCATCACCGATCCGCGCACGCTGGACATGGCGTACCCCGACATCCACGACAGCGACGATCCGATCCTCGACACCCGCAACCTCGCGGCACCGTGGCCGCTCGCCGATGCGCGCAACATCGAACTGGTGAAGGGACCCAACATCGCCTCGTTGCCGGAAACCGGTCCGCTGCCCGACAGCCTCGAGCTGCCGGTGCTGCTGAAGGTCGGCGACGACATTTCCACCGACGAAATCATGCCGGCGGGTGCGCGCGTGCTGCCGTTTCGCAGCAACATTCCGAAGATTGCCGAGTTCGTGTACGTGCAGATCGACGAGGGCTACTCGAAGCGTGCGCGGGAGCAGGGCGACCACGCGATCGTCGGCGGCACGAATTACGGCCAAGGCTCCTCGCGCGAACACGCCGCGCTGGCGCCGCGATATCTCGGGCTGCGCGTGGTCCTCGCCAAGGGCTTCGCCCGCATCCACTGGCAGAACCTGGTCAACTTCGGCGTGCTGCCGCTGACCTTCGCGCGTGCGGAGGATTACGACAAGCTCGAGCAGGGCGATGTGATCGCCTTGGGCGGTTTGCGGGAAAACCTCGGCACCGGCAACGCGCTCACGGTCTCGATCAAGGGCAAGGGCGACATCGAACTCGAACACCAGCTCTCACCGCGCCAGATCGAAGTGTTGCTCGCGGGCGGCCTGATCAACTGGATGCGGGAACGCAAGGCAGCCTGATCGCTCCTGCTTCCTCCTCTTCAAGGGAAGGGTGAACTTGGCGGAAGCGCTGCTTACTCCCCTCCCTTCAAAGGGATGTTGGTGCGCGAGAGAGTCGTTGCGCTGCGCTGCTTGACTCCCTCCCCTTCAAGGGGAGGGTTGGAGTGGGGATGGGGTTTTGGTTGGCACCGCGCGTACGAATGGCATCGCGCCAGAGCCGCGCGCCGCGTCCGGAACACCCTCTCACTTGGCAAACAACTGCCTGCGATCCGCGAACGCCTTGAACTCCAGCGCGTTGCCGGAAGGGTCGAGCAGGAACATCGTCGCCTGCTCGCCGGGCTGGCCCCTGAAACGCGCGTGTGGTTCGACGACGAAGCGCGTGCCGGCTTCCCGCAGCTTGTGGGCGAGTGCCTGCCAGTCCGCCATCGGCAGGATCACGCCGAAGTGCCGCACCGGCACGTCGTCCCCGTCGACGTCGTGCGCGGTCGATGCCCGCAGTTCCTCCGGCGCAAGATGCGCGACGATCTGGTGGCCGTAAAAATCGAAGTCCACCCACGCGGCGCTGGATCGGCCTTCCGGGCAACCCAGCAGGCCGCCGTAGAACGACCGGGCTTCGCCCAGCGAGGCGACCGGAAAGGCGAGGTGGAATGGCGGAATTTCGTGCATGGCCGCTGCCTCCGCGAGAAATTCAGAAGTCCGTTCGTGCTGAGCGTAGCTTGCGCAGCAAGCGGAGTCGAAGCACAACGTCCATCGACGACGGCGCTACGCGCCTACGCTCAGGTCGAACTACGGTGGATTGATTGCGCCTTATGCTGCCTTCGCCTCGTCCTTCAGCGTCGCCATGTCGATCACGAAGCGGTACTTGACGTCGCTTTTCAGCATCCGCTCGTAGGCTTCGTTGATGTCTTCCATCGCGATCATCTCGATGTCGCAGACGATGCCGTGTTCGGCGCAAAAATCCAGCATTTCCTGGGTTTCGCGGATGCCGCCGATCAGCGAGCCCGCGATCCCGCGGCGCTTCAGGATCAAATTGAACACGGTGGGCGAGGGATGCGGCGTGGCAGGTGCGCCGACCAGGCACATGGTGCCGTCGCGTTTCAGCAGGGTGAGGTAGGCGTCGAGGTCATGCGGCGCGGCGACCGTATTGAGGATGAAATCCAGGCTGTCTGCGTGCTGCGCCATCTGCCCGGCGTCCTTCGAAATCACGACTTCATCGGCGCCGAGGCGTTTTCCGTCATCAATCTTGTTGGGTGAGGTGGTGAACAGCACCACGTGGGCGCCCATCGCGTGCGCCAGCTTGACGCCCATGTGGCCGAGGCCGCCCAAGCCCACGATGCCGACCTTTTTGCCAGGGCCGACGTTCCAATGCCGCAGCGGCGAATAGGTGGTGATGCCGGCGCACAGGAGTGGGGCGACTGCAGCGAGGTCTTTCTCGTGCTTGATGTGCAGCACGAATTTTTGATTGACCACGATGCGGCTGGAATATCCGCCGTAGGTGTTGCCGCCGTCTTCCTGGGTCGGCCCGTTGTACGTCCCGGTGAATCCATTCTCGCAGTAGTTCTCCTCACCGGCCTTGCAGGAATCGCAATGCCCGCAACTGTCGACCATGCAGCCGACGCCCACGGTATCGCCTACCTTGAAGTTCTTCACCTTATTGCCGACCGCGGTCACCTTGCCGACGATTTCGTGACCCGGCACCGACGGATAAACGGTATTGCCCCATTCGTTGCGCGCGGTGTGCAAGTCCGAATGGCACACGCCGCAGTACAAGATGTCGATTGCGACGTCGCGCGGGCCGGGCGTACGGCGTTGGATGGCGTGTGGGCCGAGCGGCTTGTCGGCCGATTGTGCGGCGTAGGCGGGTGTGTTGGTCATTCGTGTCTCCGCGACAAGGGAAAATCCGTTCGCGTTGAGCGTAGCTCGCGTAGCGAGCGGAGTCGAAACGCCCTTCGACTTCGGTCCTTCGGACCTGCGCTCAGGGTGAACGGGGCTTGTGGATCTCGCCGGTGCTCAGTCGACCGCCTTTTCCCGCACCGGCAGCTTCCAGTCAGGGCGGATGAAATGACAGGTGTAGCCGTTGGGGATGCGTTCCAGGTAGTCCTGGTGCTCGGGTTCGGCTTCCCAGAAGTCCCCGGCAGGCGAGACTTCGGTGACGGCCTTGCCGGGCCACAGGCCGGACGCGTCCACGTCCGCGATGGTGTCTTCGGCAACGCGCTTCTGTTCGTCGTTGGTATAGAAGATCGCCGAGCGGTAACTGGTGCCGAGGTCGTTGCCCTGACGGTTTGCCGTGCTCGGATCGTGGATCTGGAAAAAGAATTCCAGCAACCTGCGGTAGCTGATGACGGCCGGATCAAAGGTGATCTCGATGGACTCCGCGTGCGTGCCGTGGTTTCGATAGGTGGCATTCGGAACATCGCCGCCGCTGTAGCCGACGCGCGTGCACACGACGCCCGGCTGCTTGCGGATCAGGTCCTGCATGCCCCAGAAGCAGCCGCCCGCGAGCAGGGCGCGTTCAGTGCTCATGATTGCTTGTCCTTGCTGTTGAACAGGTGACGGTACTCGTCGTAGCCTTGCTTTTCCAGATCCGCCACGGGAATGAAGCGCAGCGAGGCGGAATTGATGCAGTAGCGCAATCCGCCGCGATCGCTGGGGCCGTCGTCGAACACGTGGCCCAGGTGGCTGTCGCCATGACTCGAGCGCACCTCGATGCGACGCATGCCGTGACTGCCGTCGGACTGCTCGACCACGTTGGCGGCATCCACCGGCTTGCTGAAGCTGGGCCATCCGCAGTGGCTCGGGAACTTGTCCAGCGAAGTGAACAGCGGTTCGCCCGAGACGACGTCGACGTACAGGCCCGGTTCGCGAAGTTCGTTGAATTCGTTGTCGAACGGGCGTTCGGTCGCGGACTCCTGGGTCACCCGGTGTTGCAGCGGGGTCAGGCGCGCGAGGGCTTCGGGGGTCTTGCGGTACTCGGGCATGGTGGTCTTCGGGCTGGAGCCGGGATCGGAAACGGCGATCCTTACCACATGGAGGCGCTGCCGATCCGCCTCAAGGTGATCGGTGCGCAAGCCTGTGCCGCCATGATTTTTTTACCACGCGCCCGGTGTTCCTCGTACGCTGCAGCATCGCTTGATCGTCGGAGCAACGCATGCGGCGCCGCGACGTGCTGAAATCGATGGCATTGGGTGGTGCGGCCATCGCCATGGGGCGCATGGCGCCTGCTGCGGCCACGCCGGGGATGGAGGAGGGTGCGGAGGCGCATCTGGCGAGGCTGGAACGGCGGCAGGGCGGCCGCCTCGGCGTGGCGATCCTGGATTCCGGCAACGGCAGGCGCGAAGGTTACCGCGCCGACGAACGGTTCCTGATGTGCAGCACCTTCAAGCTGCTGCTGGCGTCGGCGGTGCTGCATCGCGTGGATCACGGCAAGGAGAAGCTCGATCGGCGCATCGTGTTCGGCAAGGACGTGCTGCTCGACTGGGCGCCAGTCACCAGCAAACACGCCGGACCGCCCGGCATGACGGTCTCGGAGTTGTGCGAGGCCGCGATCACGTTGAGCGACAACACAGCGGCAAATCTCCTGTTGAAGCAAATCGGCGGCCCGCAGGCGGTCACCGCATACGCGCGCAGACTTGGCGATTCGCTCACGTTGCTGGATCGTTACGAACCCGATCTCAACCCGTACGACACCACGACCCCGTTTGCAATGCTGGGAGATATGCAAAAGGTGCTGCTGGGTGGTGCACTTTCGCAAACATCGCGCGAGCAACTCACATTATGGTTGTTGAACTGCCAAACCGGCCTACAGTCGTTGCGCGCGGGTTTCCCGTCAGGTTGGAAAATCGGCGACAAGACGGGTCAATGGGACGGGAATGGGATCGGAGCCAACAACGACATTGCAATCGTTTGGCCGCCAAGGCGCAAACCACTGCTGGTCGCAGCGTATTACATGAACCGCACGACTGATCCCGCCGGGCGCAAGGCCGTGCTGGCAGAAGTCGGTCGCATTGTTGCGTCGATGGGGTAGTGCTTCAGTTTGAGATCCAAGGCATGCGTTCGCGCTGAGCGGAGCGGCCTTGGCCGCGAAGTCGAAGCGCCGTGTCACTGCCCTTCAACTTCGGCGCTTCGCGCTTACGCTCAGGACGAACGGGAATTCCAAATTGCAGCGCCACTACGATGGCGTGGCGATGATCGTTCGCGGGTGTAGGCTTCGCGTCCATGTCCCCGTGCCATGCCCGCCACTCGTGACGGTCCAAGCGCTGCCGCCGGCCATCGTGAGCTTGCTGCAAAAGGCGCAGGATGAACTGTCGCGTCGGCAGTTCGATGCCGCCGCCGCCACCTTGGAATCGGCGCTTGCGCTCGCGCCCGATTGCGCGCCCGCATTGGGCATGGCCGGGGTTGTGGCGCAAATGCAAGGCCGGCATGAGCGCGCGGTCGGGTTCTTTCGCAAGGCGCTGGAAGCCCAGCCGCGTGATGCGGGGCTTTACGCGGGGCTCGGTATTTCGCTGTTTGAATCGGGCGACGCGAACGGAGCGGTCGCGTCCCTGCGGCAGGCTTGCGAGCTGGCGCCGAACGCCGCGGCCGGCTGGTACAACCTCGGCAAGGCGCTGAAGTTGCAGGTGCGCACCGATGAGGCCATCACCGCTTTGGAACGGGCGTTGCAACTCGATCCTTCGCACGTTTCGGCGCGGCTGACCCTTGCCGACGCCCAGGCCAGCATCGGGCACATTGAGGCAGCCGCCGACGAGTTGCGGCGTTTGCTGAAAGCGCATCCGGAGAATGCACATGCCTGGTTCGCGCTGGCCAACCTGAAGGTGGTGCCTTTTCAGGCAGAGGAAGTGGCACTTCTGCGACGCAATTTCGAACAGGCTGCGGGGTCCGCGGAGGATCGCGTGTTGTTCGGGTTCGCCTTGGCCCGGGCGCTGGAAGATCAGGATGACATCGCGTCGTCATTCGAGGTGCTACGACGTGCCAACCGGCTGCAGCATCGGCACGTTCGCTGGAATGCGACGCAGCATCACGCGCAAGTTCGCGACGTCGAGCGGGCATTCGCCACTCCGCTGCCCGCCGCGGTGGATCCGCGGCTGGGGAATGAGGTGATCCTGATCGCCAGCATCCCGCGTTCCGGCTCCTCCCTGGTCGAGCAGATCCTTGCCTCGCATCCGCAGGTAGAGGGTGCCAATGAAATCACCGACATGCCCAACCTGCTGGATGAAGAATCTCGGCGCCGTGGCCGGCCGTTCCCGGATTGGGTGCGGGATGTGGCGCCCGCCGACTGGCGGCGGTTGGGACGCGAATACCTCGCGCGCACCGCGCGCTGGCGCGAACACAAGCCGCGTTTCACGGACAAGAACCTGGCGAACTGGAAGCGCGCGGGTGCCGCGTTGGCGATGTTGCCCGCGGCGCGGGTGGTGGTGGTGCGTCGCGATCCCCTGGAAACCTGTCTCGCCTGCTACCGGCAATGGTT
>JBOHYO010000217.1:0-2883 GCA_050737935.1 Rhodanobacteraceae bacterium | reverse complement strand
GGTTGGCGAGGAACGGGGCGCCCGGGCAGGTTGGGTTGATCCCGGATGCAATCCGGGAGAAGCCCAACGGCACATCGTTGCGCAGGAACGTCGGGCTTCCCCGGCAAGAGCGCGCAGGGTAGGTTGGTTTGACGCCGGGCTTGATCCGGCGGAAGCCCAACGTTGTACGTTGCGCAGGAATGTTGGGCTCTCCCCGGCAAAAAGCACCGGGTCAGCCCAACCTGCGAGCGATGGTATATCGGGAGTGCGCAATGCAATCCATCACCTGCATCGAAGACCTTCGGCGGCGGTATCTGAAACGTGTACCGCGGATGTTCGTCGAATATTGCGAATCGGGTTCGTGGACCGAGGCCACGCTGCGCCGCAATCTCGAGGACTTCGCGCGCATCCAGTTGCACCAGCGGGTGGCGATGGGGGTCGAGGGCGGGAGCACGGCCACCGAAATGTTGGGCCACGACGTTGTGATGCCCGTGGCGCTGGCACCCGTGGGCTTGTTGGGGATGCAGCACGCGGACGGCGAAATGCTTGCCGCCCGTGCGGCGCTGGATTTCGGCGTGCCGTTCACGCTCTCGACCATGAGCATCTGCTCGATCGAGGACGTGGCGGCATTCGTCAAGCGCCCGTTCTGGTTCCAGTTGTACGTGATGCGCGACCACGGCTTCATCGGGCGCCTGATCGATCGTGCCAAAGCCGCCGGCTGTTCGGCGCTGGTGCTGACCCTCGACCTGCAGGTGATGGGCCAACGGCATCCCGACATCAGGAACGGACTTTCGACGCCGCCCAGGCCGACGCTGAAAAATCTCGCGAATCTCGCGAAGCATCCGCGCTGGTGCCTTGCGATGGCGCGCACGCGCCGGCACGGATTCGGCAACATCGCCGGTCACGTGAAAGGCGTCAGCGACATGGCGTCGTTGTCCGCGTGGACCGCCGAGCAGTTCGATCGCGGCCTCGACTGGGACGACGTCGAGTGGATCAAGGAACGCTGGGGCGGCAAGCTGGTATTGAAGGGCATCCTCGATCCCGGCGACGCGCGCCGCGCCGTCGACTACGGCGCCGATGCGATCGTGGTCTCCAACCACGGCGGCCGCCAACTCGACGGCGCGCCGTCCTCGATCAGCGTACTCCCTGAAATTGCCGCGCGCGTCGGCAACGATTGCGAGGTGTGGCTGGACAGCGGCGTGCGCTCCGGGCAGGACGTGTTCAAGGCCTTGGCACTCGGTGCGCGCGGCGTGATGATGGGGCGGCCTTATGTGTACGGCTTGGGCGCGCTGGGGGAGGCGGGTGTCACCACCGCGCTGGAACTGATCCGACGTGAACTGGATTTGACGATGGTGCTGTGCGGCGTGCGTTCGATCGCCGACGTCGACCGGCGCGTGCTGCACGAGCGCTGACAGGTAGGTTGGGTTGATCCCGGCAAGAGCAGGACGTAGGTTGGGTTGATCCCGGATTTGATCCCGGAGAAGCCCAACGTCGTACGGTTGCGCGGGAATGTTGGGCTCGCCTGGACGTAGGTTGGGTTGATCCCGGACTTGATCCGGGAGAAGCCCAACGTCGCACGGTTGCGCGGGAATTTTTGGCTTCCCGGCAAAGAGCGCCGCGTCCGCCCAACCTACGCATCACCGCATTACCAGGAATGCGACGAGCGCCGCGGTGACCACCAGATACGGCACCGACCAGACGTGAAAGCGCCAGCCGATGCCGCGGCTGCCGTCCAGCCGCAACGCGATCAGATTGGCCAGGGAGCCGATCATCAAGCCGGAACCGCCGACATTCACCGCCGCCGCGAGCAAGGTGAGTTTCGACGTGTAGTGTTGCAGCAGCACCGCAGCCGGCACGTTGCTGATCACTTGCGAGAGCGCGATGCCGCCCGCGTAGGTGATGCGCGGGTCCTGCCACGCCAACGCGCCGACGTGCGCCTGCGCCACCGGCAGCGCAGCGAGATGGCCGAGCCCTACGAACATCGCCGCGAATGTCACCAGCAACGCCCAGTCGACGCCGGCGAGCACGCGCCGGAAAAACAGAAGTCCGATCGCGATCACGACCAACGCCGCGGGGATCGCAACATCCCATTGCATCGCTGCGACCATGGCAGCCAGAAGCAGCAGCGAGCCCCCGAGCAGCGGTGTGTCGACACGCAATGCAGGGTCGACGCGGCTCCCATAGAGCTGCAACGGTTTCGCCGGAAATGCAAAGCCGCAGGCGACCAGCAGCACGCCCAGCAGGATTGCGCCGGTCGGTGCCAGTGCCGCGACGTAGCCGAAAAGCCCGAGCCCCGAGTGCTGCCACAGCAGAAGGTTCTGCGGATTGCCGATCGGGCTGAAGGTCGAGCCCGCGTTTACGGCCAGCGCCTCGAAGATCACCAGTCGCTGGCGCGGGATGCGGGCGACGCGGTCGATCGCGAGTGTCAGCGGCACCACCAGGAACAGCGCGACGTCGTTGGTGAGCACCGGCGCCAGCAACGCGGAGAGCGCGACCAGCACGAACGCCAGCGAACGCTCGGTGCGTAGCTGCGCGACCAGGTGCAGCGCGAAACGTTGCACGTGGCCGCTCCTGCGCACGCCCTCGGTCAGGATCAGCAATCCGGTGAGGCCGGCGAGGGTCGGCAGGTCGAGCCAGCGGAGGTATTCCCGCGGTCCGCGACGATCGATGATCGCCAGCACGACGACCAGCAACAGCAGCGCCTGCAGCAGGTAGTCGCGCCGTAGGCGGTGCAGTAGCGGGCTGATGCTGGGCACGTGGACTTCCAGGGAATGGCAGCCATGCTGCCGCACTCGGCGCCCTGCGGTAAAGGGCCCGCGCGCGAGCATCCCGCCGGCGGTGCGTCAAGCCTGCGGACAGGCGAATCGCCTCGCGGCCGGGGCACGTGTCGTTCACCTTCGCGCG
>JBOHYO010000216.1:0-3158 GCA_050737935.1 Rhodanobacteraceae bacterium | reverse complement strand
GTGTAGGAGCGGGCCATGCCCGCGACCAAGTCGCGAATGCGAATGACGCCAAAGCCCGCCCGTCTCAAAGCTCGCCGCGCGCCGCGAGTGCGCGGATGCGGTCCGCCGTGCGGCAGGCGATCGCCTGGATGGTCAATGACGGATTGGCGCCGCCGACGGTGGGGAATACCGAGCCGTCGCAGACCCACAGGTTCGGAATGTCCCAGCTTCGACAATCGCCATCAACCACGCTGCTGCGCGGATCGTCGCCCATGCGCGCGGTGCCTCCCAGGTGCGCGGTGTCATCGGACTCCGCCCAGACATCGTGCGCACCCGCGGCCTGAAGCGTGCGGGTCATGAAATCGACCGAATGTTTCACGAGCGCCTTGTCGTTGTCGCACAACGAGAACGTCACCCGCGCGACCGGCAGTCCGTACTGGTCCATTTCGTCGGCGAGGGTGACGCGGTTGCGTTCCTGCGGCAACACTTCGCCGACGATCTTCAGGCCCGCCTGGTGGTTGTACTTTACCATCTCGCGCAGCAGCGCCTCGCCCCACAGCCCGCGGTTGCCTGCCTGCGTCGAAGCCCAGGTCTGCGGCAGAGGTCCCTGCGCCATGAACGCGTAACCGCCGAAGAAGTCCTTGCCGGTGTCGGTGTAGTTCCAGTGCTCGGTGAGGGTCAGTGACGGCGGGCCCTTGTACCAGCGGATCTCCTCGTCCATCACACCGAATGCGCCCTGGTTGGTCTGTACCATCAGGTTCTTGCCGACCAGCCCCGAGCTATTGGCGAGTCCGTCCGGGAAACGCGCGTTGGCCGAATTCAACAGCAGCCGCGGCGTCTCGATCGCGTAGCCGGCAACCACCACGTTGCGCGCACGCTGGAAGTGCCACTCGCCTTCGCGGTGGTAGTGCACCCCCGTTGCGCGTCCGGCTTCGTTGGTCTCGATCTGCCCGACCATCGCAAGGTCGCGAACTTCGGCGCCCGCCTTGACGGCACGCGGGATCCAGGTAATCAACGCGCTCTGTTTGGCATTGGTCGCGCAACCGATCACGCAGAAGCCGCGGTACACGCACGGGTGCGCCAGTCCGCGCGGCGCCGAGATCGTTGCAAGCGGCGTTTCGGTCCACGGGATGCCCATCGCTTCGCAGCCCTTCGCCAGCACCCAGCCGGCCGCGTTGACCTCGTGCGCGCGATACGGATAGCCCGGTCGCGGCGGCCCCCACGGATACGTCACCGGCCCGGCGATCTTCAACGCCTGCTCGACTTCGGTGTAGTACTCCCACATTTCGCGCCAGTCGAGCGGCCAGTCGGCGCCGTAGCCGAGCAGACTGCGCGACTTGAACCATTCGGGACGGAAGCGCAGCGAGACCATCGCGAAGTGCACGGTCGATCCGCCGACCGACTTGCCGCTGTTGTTGCTGCCGAGCTTCAGCGGATTGTCGCCGTCGCAGATGCGCTCGTCGGTCCAGTAGAGCTTGGACTGATGGGTTTCGTCGGAAGCGAACTCCTCGAGCGGCCGCCACCACGCGCCGGCATCGAAGGCGACCACCGAAAAACCGGCTTCGGCGAGACGACACGCCAACGTGCCGCCGCCCGCGCCGGTGCCCACGATTGCGAAATCGACTTCGTCGTCCTCGCGGTATTGGCGCATCGGCATCCAGCCTCCGACCCGCAGCGGATCGGGCGCACGCCCATCCTTGCCGCGCGGCGTGTGCAAGGCGTCATCGAACATGTTCGTTGGCCCTGCGCGCCTTTTCTTCCTCGCCGGGTTTGGCCTCGACGGCCTCCCACGGATCGCGGCGATCGAAGTACATGCGCACGTAGCCGCGGGGGCTCGCGGGCCCGCCGAAGCCGATCTCGTTCCACGACGTCGGGTGCGAGTAGTATGCGGCGAGGACGTCGTGGGTGACGCGCTCGGAAAAGAACGTACCGGGAGACATCCCCTGCCACGCGGGCGCATCGAGCACGCCGTCCTGCATGGCCTTCAGCAGTTCGTCCTGGAGATCGGTCGTCAGCGCGTGAAAACGTCGCTGATGCCTGGTCCGCGATTCCGCATCGAGTGCCGCCAAGCCGCACCGCCACGCCTCGCGAAGCGGCGGCAGGCTGGCCTGCCGGTAGCCATCGCGCTGGTCGCTGGCGAGCTTGCGGTCGACCAGCGCCGCAATGGGAACCGGCGGGCGGTCCCCGGGTTGCGGCACGATCCGGTCGCAGATCGCCTTGAGGGTCTGCCACTCTTCGGCCTCGAGGAATTGCGACGTGTCCGGCACCGCGAGGCGCGCGTCGATCACGCGGCGGGTCGCCTCGTTCCACGACGGCGTGTCGCGCTTGCGCAGCACGTCATAGCCTGGATATCGATCATGCATTCGGGTGTTTCCTCAACAAGTCGAGTGCCGCGAGCCCCGCAAGGGCGAGGCCCGTGAAACTGGGCGGCGCGGGGATGGGCGGACCGTTCAGGACGTTCTGCCGCCAGTTGTGGCAGCCGCCCAGGTTGCGGTGTACGCCCCATGCGTGGAAGGCCGATCCCGCGAACCCGACCAGCGCGGTCAGCCGCAGCCACCAGGCGGTAAAACGGCGAGGCTTGTCGGGATGGCTGACCGCGGTTTCCGCAAGCAGCACCGCTGCGACCGGCGGCACGGTCACCGGCACGAACATGAAAGGATCGTGGTAGGCGCCGCGGAAATGCAGCAGGCCCGCTTCACATGCGGTGGCCGCGAGTCCAACGCTTGCGAGCGCGGCGAGCGCGCGACCGGCACGGAAGCCGAATACCCGCGGGCGCATCGAATGGCTGTCGCGCAGCCGTTCCGAGTAATAGCCGAGCAATCCGGACAGCGCGACCGCCGCGGGCGCGCCGAGCGGCGAGCCGTAGAACAGGTTCTGCCAGCAAAAGCCGCCAGGCCTTTTCGTGATGTTGTAGATGTGGAAGCCGGTACCGAGCAGGCCCGTGACTGCGGCACCGGCATAGATCGGGTCACGCACCTTGTGCGCGACCTTCCGTTTGTCACCGGTACCATGCACGCTCACGGCGAGCGCGAGCGCGGACGCGACCAGCGGCGTGAACATCGCCTTGTTGTGGAACGAGCCGCGGTAATGCTCGACAGCGCTGTCCAGCAGGGTGGAGGTCGCGATCAAACCCGCGGCGCGGTTCAGCCGCTGCGCGGCTTCGACGATTGCCGCACGAT
>JBOHYO010000215.1:0-2784 GCA_050737935.1 Rhodanobacteraceae bacterium | reverse complement strand
TGCGCGTCCGAAAGCTGGTCGGCCGCCGGATGCCAGGTGCGCGGCAGGATGCGTTGGCCGATCATCACTTCCACCCAGCTCGGCAGTGCGAACAATTCCTTGGCATTGCGGTAGAAACGCCCGCTGTCGCGGAACAGGGCGATGTTGTGGGCCAGCGGCTGCGGGATGTCCATCGTGCGGCAGTAATCCCAGAACGGCGTGTCGCTGCGTTCGGTGGCGCAGTAGTGCAGGATGATGAAGTCGCGGATGCGTTCGATCTCGAACGCTGTCTGCGCGTTGTAGCAGTCGATCACGGCCGGGCTGAAATCGCGGTCCGGGAAAAGTTTGACCAGTCGTGCGAGCCCGGACTGGATCAGGTAGATGTTGGTGGATTCCAGCGGTTCCAGGAAGCCGGACGCCAGCCCCAGCGCGACCACGTTGCGGACCCAGGTCTTCTTGCGCTGGCCCGCGGTAAAGCGCAGCACGCGCGGTTCGCCCATGACAGCACCGTCGATCTGTCCCAGCAGCCTCGCCGCGGCTTCGTCGTCGCCGAGGTGCGCACTCGAATACACGTAGCCGTTGCCGGTGCGGTGCTGCAGCGGAATCCGCCAGGTCCAGCCGGCCTCGCGTGCGGTGCATCGTACGAACGGGGTGGGTGGCCCGACGTTTTCGCAGGCCACCGCCACCGCGCGATCGCATGGCAGCCAGTGCGACCAATCCTCGTAGCCCGCGTGCAGGGTCTGCTCGATCAGCAGGCCGCGGAAGCCCGAGCAGTCGAGGAACAGGTCGCCTTCGATGCGCTCACCACTTTCCAGTACCACCGCCTCGACGAAGCCATCTTCGCCGCGCAACCGCACATCCACGACCTTTCCCTCGGTCCGCTGTACACCACGTTGCTCTGCGTAGCGCCGCAGGTACTTCGCATACAAGCCCGAATCGAAGTGATAGGCGTAGGCGATGTCGGCCAGCGGCGATCCTGCCGGCACATCGGTGGCCGAAACCATGAACTTGCCGGCCAATGCGGCTGCGGCATTGAGCGAATACGCGTCGAGTTCAGCCGCCATGCCGAGCTGATTGGCCTTGACCCAGTACTGGTGGAACGGCAGCACCCCGACGTCGTGGCCGATCTGGCCGAAAGCATGGATGTAGCGATCGCCGATCCGTGCCCAATCCACGAACTCCAGCCCGAGCTTGAACGTGCCCTTCACCGCACGCACAAACTCCGCCTCGTCGATCTCCAGCAACTGGTTGAACAGCTTCAGGTGGGGCACGGTCGCCTCGCCCACCCCGATGGTGCCGATCTGCTCGGACTCGATCAGCCGGATCGAAAGCGTACCCGGAAATACCTTGGCGAGTGCCGCCGCGGCCATCCACCCGGCGGTGCCGCCACCGACGATCACGACGTTCTTGACCGGCGCCGCCTCCACTGCCGTCACGCGAACTCGCCGTCGCCGCTGGAAACGACCTGCGGCGCCAGCGAGCGGGTGGCGGTCAGCCCGACCCCGTATTTCACCACCTCACGCCCATCGAGAACTTGAAGGTGCGAGGCACCCCGGTGATGTTGCCGGTGGTGCTGTACGCGAGTGGATAAAACGTGGGATACGTTGAGATAACGTCCGAGTAGTTCTTGTAATTGAATGCATTGATGATGTCGAGGCGCAGGTACCAGAAGACGTCGCCGGCGATGTGGATGTTCTTGATCGCAGCGAAATCGATATCGCGATAACCGAAGATCGGGCCGCCGATCAGGAAGTGCTTGCCGCCGGAGGGAATACCGCCTGCCGGAAGATTGTTGGCGCCGTTCGGTGCCGTGGTCGGGTAGGCGTAGTTGATGAATCCATCGATGGGCGTCGGCGTCGCCAACGTAAGCTTGCCGGAAAGCGTGATGCCCCAGGGAACGTCGACCACCGCCGTCGCGACCAATCGATGCTTGGGCGCGAAGTTGGAGAGAATGAACGGATAGTCCCCAATGGTCGCCTGATCGTACGAGTACGGCCCGCCCCCGATATCGCGATTTTGGTTGGCGTTGGTGTGGGTATAGGCAATCGTCGCGCCCCAACCGGATTCCTGCGTGTAGGGCTTCTCCGCATACAGCAGCACCTGGGTGCTGCGGCTTTCGATGCCACTGTTGCCGATGGTCAGGGTGCCGAATCCAGGAATCGGATCACCCCATGGCTGCCCCCCGTTCGCCCAGAACGCGCCGTTGGGGTAGCGGTTGCCGAGGGTGAACACGAACCCGTCCTTGCTGACGACGCGCACCACCGAGGCGCTGGTGTTCCAGTCGCCGAGCTTATTGCGGATGCCAAGGCTGAACTGATCGGAATAGGGCACCTTGATGTCGTTATTGATCAAATAGACTTCCTTGCCCGCATTGGTGCCCTGCAGCAACCCTTGCAGGGTGGCGACATCGAGGTAACTCGGGTCCCAAGGCGTGCAAGGCTGGCCCTTGCACGGCTGGTCTGAACTGCTGAAGTAATAGTTGAACGTGCTCAACGCGACCTTGGTTTGTTCCAGTTGCAGGTACTGGTAGAGATTGCGGTCGTAGGCGCGGCCTGCGCCGCCGAAGATCACGAGATTTTGGTCGCCGCCAATGTCGTAGGAAAAGCCGAGCCGCGGTTGCCATTCGCCCTTGTAGGCGCTACGGTTGTGGCCGTTCGAAATGTAGTCGTTGATGTTGATGCCACCGAGCGCGAGCGTCTGGGCGTAGGTTTGGCCGGCTGGGGCGTTGGGATCCTGGCTGTTGATGGCCGCAACCACATTGGCCGGAGTTACCCAGTTCAGGTACGACGAGTTGCGCTCCAGGTC
>JBOHYO010000214.1:0-2153 GCA_050737935.1 Rhodanobacteraceae bacterium | reverse complement strand
CAGCTTGCGTTGCTTCAGGCGCGCGAGGAATTCAGTCATGACGGCATCCCCGAAAGATCGTCATTCCGGGGCCGCGAAGTCGGGACCCGGAATCCAGAGACTTTGGTCTGCCAAGGCGAAAGACGCTGGATTCCGGGTTCGTTCCTGCGGAGCGCCCCGGAATGACGAGCGAGTACAAGCGTGCCATGCAACCGCTCATGGCGGCACCTTCGCATCAGTCGTGGTGGGCAATCCGACTTTCCTGCAGAACGCAGCGAAGCGCGGGTCGCGCCGGTAACGCAGGATCAGCGGATCGTAAAGCAGGTACTGGATGCCATCGTCGCGATTGGTCCACGCCTGGTCCAGCCACTTGAACATGTTGTCCGGGTCGCGGCGCAAGGCATACACCTCGGCGATCTGGTACGACGAGTCGCCCGCATGCTTGTCGATGAGGTGCTGAAGCGCTGCGTCCGCGGCCGCACGGTCGCTGCCAAGCTGCAATGCCCATGCCATCGCGATGTCGTGATTGCGACCCTGCGGCACGTTTTGCGCCGCTGCGAGCGCGGCTTTCGCATCGCCTTTCAGCACCTCGACGTAAGTCAACTCGCGATAACTCAGCGGTTGTTGTGGATCCAGCATCACACTCTTGCGGGCGGCCGCTTCGGCGTCATCGAAACGGCCGAGCGCGCCAAGATAGGATGCCAGCCAGTCGTGCCAGAACGCGTTCAGCGGATTGTCGGCCAATGCCCGCTGGGCCAGCATGACCGCGGATTCAGGGTGCCCGTGTTCCGCCTCGCTGGTGGATAACGAGAAGTATGCTTCGGCGTTGTCCGGCGCCAGTTTCATGGCTTGTTGGTATTCCGCTCGCGCCCCGTTCCAGTCGAAATCGGCATTGACGAGCACGGCACCCTTTTGCAAATGCGCAGTGACTAGATCGGAATCCAGATGCACCGCCACATCCGCCGCAGTCCGCGCCTCGGCATAAGCACGGGGCTTGGCGCCAATATCGAGAAAATACCCGGCCAGAATCCTCCAGACTTGCGACGTCGCCGCGTATGCTGCGGCATAGTGCGAATCGAGCCGCGCGGCCTCCGCGAATTGCGCGAGCGCTTCGCGCAAGTCCGCTTCGCTGCCACGCTGGAAATAGAACTGGCCTTGCAGATAGGCGTTGTATGCCGCGAGATTGCCGTTCGGTGGACGATCGCTTTGCGGCGCCGCGCCGCTGTCGCTGTCCAGCAGTCTGGCTTTCAGTGCATCCGCCACCGACTTGGTGATGTCGTCCTGCAGCGCGAACAAATCCTTGTACGGCCGGTCGTAGTGCTGCGACCACAGCGTGCTGCCGTCGGCCGCGTTCACCAATTCGGCACTGACTCGCACTTCATCGCCCAGCTTCTGCACGCTGCCTTCCAGCAGATGCGCCACGCCGAGCTTCGCGCCGATTTGCTGCACGCTGTCCTTGCTGTCGCGGAAGCGGAACGAGGAATCGCGGTTGATGACCTTGAGACCCGTGAACTGCGACAGCGCGGTAATCAAGTCTTCCGACAAACCGTCCGAAAAATACTGCTGGCCCTTGTCGCCGCTTTCGTTGGTGAGCGGCAGGACCGCGACGGATTTGGCCGGAATGCCATGCGTTGCCGCCGCGTTCGTGGCTTGCAGATCGGATCCTGCCGTGATGCGCAGCCCGGATGAAGCGGCGACAGCCGCGGGGTCCGGGACGGCACTTCCGGGATTGCGCTGCGCTGCATCCGGGCTACGCATTGCGACGTGAGCGGCTTCGGCAACCTTGGTAGTCTTGACCGACGATGCCGACCGTCCGAACTGCCAATACGCGCCGCCGGCGATCGCGGCGATCAGCACGCCGACCAGACCGACCGCAAGGCCGGCGCGGCGCGAATGCCGCCGCACGCGGGGATTCGCTTCCGTGGCTTGCGCGTCGGTCGCCACGATACCCTGCGGCGTGGCATCGAACGCCCACGCCAGCACCAGCGCCACCGGAAACCCCGCCAGCACCAGCAGCACCAGCAGGCGCACCGACCAGTCGGGAATTTGGAAGAAAGGAAAAACCTGCGTCGCGATCTGGATCAGCAGCCAGCCGACCACGGCGTACACCGCGGCCACCCGGAATACATGTCGCCGACGCAATTCGCGCAACCAGGATTTCGCCATGACCGGGT
>JBOHYO010000213.1:0-3213 GCA_050737935.1 Rhodanobacteraceae bacterium | reverse complement strand
GGCCCGCACAGCGCCGCGGTGGCGGCGGCGCCTGCCGGGTCCACCGCGAGCTTCATGTCGGCGACCAGGAGGCCCATCGCGCGCCGCATCGCTTCATCGGGGATCGTCACGATCTGGTCGACGAAGCGCTTCGCGATGCCGAAGCTGTAGGGCAACGCATACGGCGCAGCCAGGCTGTCGGCGATGGTGGCGACGTGTTCAAGCTTCTGCGGCGAACCGGCCTTGAAGCTGCGCGACATGCTGTCGGCGCCCTCGGGTTCCACGCCGAATACCTTGCAGTTCGGTTGCAGTTGCTTGACCGCGCAGGCGATGCCCGCGATCAGGCCGCCGCCGCCGATCGGCACGATCACGGCGTCGAGGTGCTCGACCTGATGGCACAGTTCGTGGCCGACAGTCGCAGTACCGAGCACGGTCGTCTCGCCTTCGAATGGATGGATGAAGGTGCGGCCTTCGTCACGCTCGATCCGCTGCACCTCATCGAAGGCGGCATACACGTCGTCCATCAGCAGGACTTCGGCGCCGTACGCGCGGCACAGCGCCACGCGCGCGGGATTGGCGGTCTTCGGCATCACCACTTTTGCGGAAGTGCCGACGGTGCGCGCCGCGAATGCGGTCGCAATCGCGTGGTTGCCGGCGCTTACCGCCGTGACGCCGTGCGCGCGTGCATTGGCATCCAGCGCCATCGCATTCAGCAGCGCTCCGCGCGCCTTGAACGTACCGGTGTACTGGAACAGTTCGAGCTTCAGGAACACCTGCGTACCGGTACCCGCCGCGTGGCCAATCGCATCGCCCTGCCATTGCCAGACCGGCGTCTCGCGTACGCGATCACCGAGTCGTTCGCGCGCGCGCCGGATGTCGGCGGGAGCGGGGATGGCAAATGGGGCATCGGGCATGGCGGGATAACGTGCGCCGGTGGCGGGCGCACCATGGTATCGCCATCCGCCGACCCACGATCAGCGGCGACGCCTCGACACATGCGAGCGATCGCGCACCAGCCACCATGCGGCGCGCCATACCCACAGCAGCACCAGGGCGATCACCACTTTTTCGCCAATGCCTCGCGGAATCGGCTTGAACAGCGCGTAGATCCAGAAATACACGATCGTGACCATGGCGACCGCGAATGCGTCCCGGAAGTGCTTGCGCCAATGCGGGTCGTAGCGGAACCACCACGACTGCAGGACCATCGCGGTGGTGACGAACACGAAGGTTCCGAACGTCGCCCATTGGTGGATCGTGCCGTGCAGGGAGGTGGGCGACGCCGTCGGATCAGCGACAAAGGCTCCCGTGAGACACAGCGCGACGGCGGCCGCGACGAACAGCGCGAACGATGCGACGCTTCCGGCCTGCCGGCGCAGCAGCGTCCGGTGCCACGCGAACCCCAATGCGGCAAGCCCGGGCGCCGGCGCGAAGAAACTGGCCTGCACGAAGCTGCCCCACGGTCCCTTGACGTAGAGGCTCATGGACGTGGTGATCCAGTCGAGGTCCGTGCGGAGGAACTGCACGGCTAGGCAGATCACGGTGATCGCGGCCACGCCGACCAGGGCGATGCCTCCGCATCCGCTGCTGATGGTGTCGACGCGAGCGGGAGCGCTGCCGTCCGTGGCCGTGCGGGGGGATTGCCTGTTCGTGTCCATCGCGTTGCGTTCCGTGCTCCAGTGAATATCGCGCGGGCCGTGTGCGTTCTCCGTGAAATCGCGGCGGCTGCGCAGATGCGGGTGCCGCGCGGCCCGCGAGAGGGTGCCGGCCGATCGAAGCCCGAACTGGATGAAAGCCTCACGAAGGGGAGGCGTGGACATTCGCGGGAACGATCAACGCAAGTCCGGCCCCGATCGCCGCCAGTACGGCGCAGATACCGAAGGCAATCGCGAACGCCGACTCGTGCGGCGCGCTGGATCCGGCCACGTGCTGCGACTTCATGATCGCCGCGGCGACCTGCGCGCCGATCCCGCCCGCGACCAGCCGGGTCAGGCTGTTGAAGGCATTGGCGATCCCGGTCTGGCCTTCACCGACGGCTTGGGTCACGAACACCCCGGCGGCTCCGATCGACAGGCCGAAGCCGGTTCCGACGAGGAACAGCCAGACGGCGAACGCGTGACGCTCGTCGTGCGCCATCGCGAGCAGGGCCGAGGCGATGACCAGCAGCACGAGTCCCGCAACGAACGGCCACTTGCCGCCGATGCGTCGTCCGAGAATGCCGCCGAACGGACCGGCCCAGAGCACGCCGATGCCCACCGGCAGCAGGAACAAGCCGATCGCGGTCGGGTCCGCGCCGAAACCGTATTGCATGTGATGGGCGACGTGCGGCGCGAGATGACGTGGCACCTGCACGAAACGTGGCACCAGGAAGAATGTGCTGAAGGCGACGTAGCCCGCGAGGCCCGAGCCCAGGTTCGGCAGCAGCACCTGCGGTTTCGTCAGGATGCCGATGTCGAGCAACGGATGTTTGGCGCTTCGCTCCCGCCAGATCCAGCCTGCAAACAACGCCGCGAACAATGCAAATCCGCCCACCACCTTCCAGCCCAGCATCAGCATGAACGTCAGCGAGATCACCAGCACCGCAAGCGCGGCGGCGAGCCATGCCACGCCTTGGTAGTCGATCGAAACGTCGTTGCGTTCGGGGGAGCGTGGCACGAACACCGCGACCAGCGCCGCCGCGATCACGATCAGTATGGTTTCCGCGAAGAAGATGTAGCGCCAGGAAAGCAGTTCCGTGATCACGCCGGAAAGCCCGAATCCCAGGCTCGAGCCGATGCCGAACGAACCGACCAGCACGCCGATCGCAACACTCAACCGCCCCGGCGCCTCGTCGCGCATCACTGCGAAGCTGAGCGAAAACAACGCGCCGCCCGCGCCCTGCAAAGCTCGGAAGACCACCAGTACGATGAAGTTCGGGGCGAATCCCGCGCCCAGGGCGCCGATGAAATAGATCGCCAGCGTCACGAGCAGCATCCGCTGCTTGCCGTGCGCGTCGCCATACTTCCCGATCAGTGGCGCCGCCACCGCGGCCACGATCAGGAAGCCGCTTTCCAGCAGCGCGCTCGAGGTGGTGCTCGCACCGGGCAGTTGCCGCTGGATGACCGGCAGGACCGGCAACACGCCCGTTTCCTGGAATGCGAAGCTCGCCGCCATCACGCCAAGGATGGCGAGCGTGCGCTTCCAGTGCGGCCGATCCTTGGCGTCCTGCATCGACCCATGCTATGCGGCCGAAGG
>JBOHYO010000212.1:0-5427 GCA_050737935.1 Rhodanobacteraceae bacterium | reverse complement strand
CGCGCGTCCGCGTTCGAGTAGCCCGGACGGGGTCGCGAAGCGACGGGAATCCGGGACGGCGACTTCGATAGCTCCCCGGATTCCGCTGCGCTCCATCCGGGCTACGCGACTGCAGGACCCGTTCGCGAGATGTTTCCCCCTTCGCTTGCGAAGGGGGATTGAGGGGGATGGCGTTTGCTTTCGCTTCCGGTTGTTGGTCGACTGCGAGCGATCATCCCCCCGAAGCCGCCTTTCGGCCGCTTCGACCCCCTTCCTTCGGAAGCGGGTGAGCAAAGCAGCATACCGCGCAGCCGGTTTTCTCCCTCTCCCCATCGGGGAGAGGGCCGGGGTGAGGGGGGACTTTAGCTCTAGACGGACGATTCCCTTGCTTCGGCGCCGCCGATCGTCGCAGGCCCGCCGGACCCCTCGGGACATCCTGCGTGTCGCACTTCGTGCGACATCCCGGCTGTACGATCGGTGCATTGCAAGGGGGGAACACCATGATCGAACAGGACCGACTGGCCGCCGCGCTGGCGCTCGCCCACGACGCGCACCGCATCCAGAAGCGCAAGGGCACCGACATCCCCTACATCGCCCATCCCATGGCCGTGGCGTCGCTGGTGTTCGAATACGGCGGCAGCGAGGACCAGGCGATCGCGGCGCTGCTCCATGACACCATCGAGGACGGCGGCGAAACCTACGCCGACCGCATCGATGCGGCGTTCGGCCCGGGCGTGCTGGCAATGGTGCGCGATTGCACCGACGGCAGCTTCGAACACAAGACCGCCGTGCGTACCCCGCACGCGAAGTACGTCAACTGGCGCGAGCGCAAGCTGGCGTACATGCAGCACCTCCGCGCGATACCCACCGATTCGCCCTCGCTGCTGGTCTCCGCCTGCGACAAGCTGCACAACGCCCGCGCGATCCTCGCCGACCTGCGCTTGCTGGGCGACGCGCTGTTCACCCGCTTCACGGGTCGCCGCGACGGCACCCTGTGGTATTACGACGAACTCGCAGGCATCTTCGCCGACAAGGGCGCGGCGCCCGCCCGCAGCCTCAACCGCGCAGTAGCCGCGATACACGCCGAAGCGGGCGGATGATCCGACTGGCGCCAAGCCTTGGACTGTCTTTCAGGAGACGGCTATAATTACCATAAGGCCATACCATAACGGTGTCTCAATGCCCCGCATGTCCGTTCGCGCAACGTACGCACTGGATGAACAAACCGACCGCCGCATCCGGCGCCTGGCTGCGGCTTGGCGCGTGTCCCAGGCAGAGGTCATCCGCCGCTCGGTCAAGGCGGCCGCAGAACAGGCCCGCGAAGCCCTGACCCCGGCCGACGTGGTCGCACGTTACGCCAAGGGGCCGTTGCCGCGCGGCCGCAAGCAAACGGGCAGTACGATCCGGGCCCTGCGCAGCCTGCGCCACGCCGACGACCGCCGCCGCGAAACCGCGGCAAAGTGATCCATTTCGATACCAACGCGCTGATCGCGTTGCCGCAGTGGGCACGGGACGGACAGCCTGTGGTCAAGCGGGTGGTGCGCGGCGAACCTGCCGCGGCGTGCGCGGTGGTCTGGTATGAATACCTGCTGGGGCCGCTGGTGGACGGCGAGGCGGAACTGGCGCACGCGTTCCTGGGCGGCAGCATCGAACCGGTTGCCGAAGGTGATGCGGCGCTGGCTGCGCAACTGTTCAACGCCGCGGGCAGGCGTCGCACGCTGAAAACGGATGCCCTGATCGCGGCCGTGGCCATTCGCGCGAAAGCCGACTTCGTCACAATCAACGTGGATGATTTCGAGCCGTTCGTGCCGCACGGTCTGCGGCTGGTTTCGGCTGCGCTTTAAGGCTTGGATGGCACCCCGCTCTGCCGGGAGTCCGGCGCCTTTGCCCTTGCTCTTCATCCGGCGCGCAGTGCCGTCTTGTCTTCTGCGCAGGCGCGATTCGCTGCGGCCTTATTGAAGCGGGAACGCGGCCATGATCGACTACACGACCGGTGACATCCTGAACGCGGACGCGGAGGCGCTCGTCAATACGGTCAATTGCGTCGGCATCATGGGCCGCGGCATCGCCCTGCAGTTCAAGAACACCTTCCCGAAGAATTTCGCGGCGTATGTTGATGCCTGCAAGCGCGAGGAAGTGCAGCCGGGGCGGATGTTCCTATACGAAACCGGGTTCCTGGCGAACCCAAAGTACATCGTCAACTTTCCCACCAAGCGGCACTGGCGCGGCAAGAGCCGCATCGAGGACATCGAAACGGGGTTGCGCGCGGTGGTCGAAGAAATCCAGGAGCGCGGAATCCGCTCAATTGCGGTTCCCCCGCTGGGCAGTGGCTTGGGCGGCTTGGAATGGAGCGACGTGCGCGCCCGCATCGATGCGGCATTGGGGGGCCTGGATGACGTGCGCGTGATTGTGTTCGAGCCCAATGGAAAGCCGGACATCGGCAAGGCTTTCAAACCCAAGGCGGTGCCGAAGATGACGGCGGGCCGCGCCGCGCTTGTGGTTCTGATGAACCGCTATCTCAGCGGCCTGCTCGATCCGTTCGTCAGCCTGCTCGAAGTGCACAAGCTGCTGTACTTCATGCAGGAGGCCGGCCAGCCGCTCAGGTTGCGTTACAAGAAAGCGACCTACGGGCCGTATGCCGAAAACCTTCGGCACGTCCTGCATGACATCGAAGGCTACATGATTTCAGGCTATCGGGGCGAAGACTCTCCGCACACGCAATTGGCACTGGTGCCCGGCGCAGTGGATGATGCCGAGGCCTTCTTGCAGGACAACTCGACGACCCGACAGCATTTCACGCGTGTTGCAGGCCTGGTGGAAGGCTTCGAGTCGCCATTCGGGCTCGAATTGCTGGCCACGGCACATTGGGTCATGACGCGCGAGCACGCAGCGAGCGTGGACGACGTGATAACGCGCACGTATGCATGGGGCGAACGCAAGCGCGCGTTCACGCCACGTCAGATCGGCTTGGCCGCAGGCACGTTGCGTGATCGCGGATGGCTTGACGAGTCACATTCGCTTCGCCGTGAGGCGTAATCCAGTCGGCAATGGATTGATTGAAGCTGCGCGCAGAGGGGAGCGAAGCAATGAGTCCTGGCACCACCGACACCAGCGAGAAGGGCCTGGAAACGCTGATCATGCGGCACATGACCGGCACGGACGGCATCGCTGTCGTGCCGGACACGATTGCCAAGCCGCCCACACCTTACGGCGGTACCGGGTACATCGTCGGGGCAGCCACGGACTTCGACCGCGCGCATGCGCTGGACGTGCCACAGCTTTTCGACTTCCTGCGCGCCACGCAGCCGGGGGCATTCAAGAAGCTGGCAATGGCCAATGCGAACGATCCCCGGGACATCAACCGTCTCAAGTTCCTGGCGCGCCTGTCCGGCGAGGTCGGCAAACGCGGCGTCATCGACGTGCTGCGCAAGGGCGTGGCACATGGTCCGGTGCACCTCGACCTGTTCTACGGCACGCCATCGCCGGGCAATGTCAAGGCCACCAGGCTGCATGCGGAGAACCGCTTCTCGGTCACGCGCCAGCTTGCCTTACAGCATGGACGAGGCGCGCCGCGCGCTCGACCTGGGCCTGTTCATCAACGGCCTGCCCATCGCCACGTTCGAACTGAAGAACAGCCTCACCAAGCAGACTGTCGAGGATGCGGCCGAGCAGTACCGGCGCGACCGCGATTCGCGTGAGCGGTTGTTCGAGTTTGGCCGTTGCGCCGTGCATTTCGCGGTGGACGACAGTGAGGTGTGGATGTGCACCGCGCTGCGCGGCAAAGCCTCGTGGTTTCTGCCGTTCAACAAGGGCTGGAATGACGGCGCGGGCAACCCGCCCAATCCGCATGGCCTCAAGATCTTCATGGGCGACCTGTCAATTTTCTACTAAAACATATACGAATTAGTAGGGAGATGACAGGTTCACTTCAAGTCACCGTTTTCATGGAGGTTTTCAGGTAGGCCGCTTGCGGCCATCCGGGCAGCAAGGTTTCAATGAGCCGCCCTTGAACCTTGCAATCAGCCGGGCAGGAGTAACGGGCTCAGGTTCACTTGGACAAGTGGGCAAGTGAAGACAACGCGTTCGTTTCGACCCGGATGACGGCAAGGGTCGGCGTGGATAGCGATCACTCAGGATGCCAGCCGCTCGATTGCTTGCGCTGGCGTGAGGATGGCCAAGCGTCTCAGCGGCGCCAGCACCAGCAAATCCGCGTCGCCAGTGACCAGCGCATCGGCTTTTGCCGCCAGCGCGAGTTGCAGGAATGGCACATCGTGCGGGTCGCGACAGGCGGGCGTCCCGGACGGCGGAACGGGAACGCGACAGGTTTCCACCCATGGCAGGTAGTCGGCCAGCAGGTCGTGCTGTTCGTCGGGTGTCAGCCTGAACTTGGGATAGTCGAGCACGCGGATCAGTTCGGCGGCCGTGTCATGACTGGCCAGTGGCGTGAACAGTTGCGATTGCCATGCCAGGCGCAACCGTCCGCTGACACCACCGGGTCGGATCAGCGCCGACAGCACGACGTTGGTGTCGAGCACCCAACGCGGGGCGCCGCTTGCGCGTGGTGTCATGTCTTGCGGTGTCGCGTGGATTTCGTCGGTTTGCGCGATGTGCGCCGGTATGGGGCCTTGTCTTGGTGCACGGCAGCCTGACGGGGTGCCTTCGAGGCATCGCGTGCCCACGCCACGGCGGCGGCGAGGTCGTTATCGCCGAGGTCGAGGCTGGCGAGTTTGGCTCGCACGGCGTTGGCGCGCTGGATGCGCACCGGCGTCAGAATCAGTTGGCCCGCGCGTGCTTCCACCTCGAAATACTCGGCGTTGCCCGCGGCCTCGACCGCGGCCTTGGGCAGCGTCAACTGGTTCTTGCTTGTGAGTTTGGCGAGCATGGCCCAATGCCTTGGTAAGGTAACCTTACTATGGCATGATGGGCGGGGATCGGCAAGGAAAACGGCGACGGGCAGGGGCGGAGTTGGGCTCGTTGAAGCCCTCCCCTTCAAGGGGAGGGTTTGGGTGGGGATGGGGTGGCATTCGGGTAAACCCATCACCCTCCCGACCTCCCCCTTGAAGGGGGAGGAGAAGAGCAAGGGCAAAAACAGGGTCAGGTTCACTTTGGCGAGTGGGCGATTGAACTTGGCTCTGCTCGCTCGTTGGCAAGTGAACGTGACCCCGTTCAATGGTCACTGCATTTGCGGCAGGTCGAACACCAGCAGCTCGGCGCCGGTGCCGCGCTCGACGCGCACGGCATCCTCGTCGGCGTAAAGCAGTGCATCGCCTGCGGACACGGCATGGCCGTTGACCGTCGCCGATCCCTTGACCACGTGCACGTAGCCCAGGCGACCCGGCGCGAGCGGTAGCGTGGCGGTCTCGTCGCCATCGAACAGGCCGGAATACATCCGCGCGTTATTGCCCATCGAGTCCTTGTGGCCGAGTGCGCCCTCGATCATGTTGCTGA
>JBOHYO010000211.1:0-2651 GCA_050737935.1 Rhodanobacteraceae bacterium | reverse complement strand
GATCACCGCGGCCGGGATCGAGGTCGAGAAGGTCAGGCCCGCCTTCAGTCCGAAGTACACGTTCGCGGCCGTGAACACGATCGTGATCACGATGCCGATGATCACGCCGCGGATGGTGAGTTCGCGTTGCTTGGACAGTCCGGAAATGGCGTTCATGCATGGCTCCCCTGGATCGGTGGTTCCGCGGCCGCAACGGAGGCGCGCGGCGGAATCAGGCCGGCCTTCGCCGACCATCCCGTCCGCATACTAGCCGCCGCACACAGGCGAAGCATCAAGCCCTCTCGCCCGAACGGTTGTCTCGTCCGGGCGAGAGGCGGCCGCAGGCCGGGCGCGCGGCGCTGGTGAGGAGGCGTGGACTGCAATCCGCGGCGAGTCATCGACACGTCCCATAGCCGATTCATTGCCGCATTCGCGGTTCATCTACGATGCTGCCGAATGCCATCTTTCCCCCTCACCCCAGCCCTCTCCCCCATCAAAAGCGATGGGGGAGAGGGAGCAAAGATTTACCGCGGCCGCTTCGCGCCCTCGCCCACCGGTGAGCTGCATTTCGGATCGCTGGTCGCGGCGCTCGCGAGCTGGCTGCGGGCACGTCAACAAGGCGGCGAGTGGCTGGTCCGACTCGAGGACATCGATCCGCCGCGCGAGGTGCCCGGTTCGGCGCAATCAATCCTCGCCGCGCTCGAGCGCCTGGGCCTGGCCGCTGACGGGCCACCGCTGTACCAGTCGCGGCGCAACGATGCCTACGCGGCGGCGCTGGCACGGCTGCACGAAGACGGTCATGCGTTCGCGTGCTGGTGCAGCCGGGCCGAGCTCGAAGCCGCCGGAACGGTGCACCGCGATCGGCGCTGCATTTTCCCGGCGCATGACGACCGCGCGCCCGCATGGCGGCTGCGGGTGCCCGACCTCGACATCGCGTTCGAGGATGGCCTGCAAAGCCCACAACACGAGAACGTGCGCGATGCGGTCGGCGATTTCGTGCTGCAACGCGCCGACGGGTTGTGGAGCTATCAGCTCGCGTGTGTCGTGGACGACGCTTTCCAGGGCGTCACGGAAGTCGTGCGGGGCGCGGACCTGCTGGATTCGACGCCACGCCAGATCCTCCTGCAGCGCCTGCTCGGCCTGCCCACGCCGGCCTACCTGCACCTGCCGCTGGCAGTCGATTCCTCGGGCCACAAGCTCTCCAAATCCACCGATGCACCCGCAGTCGATGCGCGCGATCCACGACTGACGATCGCCAGCGCCTTGCGCTTCCTCGGGCAACCCGTACCCGACGCCCCGGATATTGCCACCATGTTGCACACCGCGGCGCGGAGTTTCGATCCGCGGGCGCTGCGCGGCATCGCGTCGCGCGCCGCAGATCCGTACATGCCGCGCTGATCTGCCGGCAAGCGTTTCGCAGCCACGCCCGCCCGCGCACGGAGCGGGTACGATGGGTCACCACCATCGGATTGGGAGCCATCATGAGCGCACGCGTGGCACTGGTTACAGGGGGTACCGGAGGAATCGGTACCGCGATCGTCCATCGACTCGCGAAGATGGGCCACAAGGTCGCGACCAATTACCGCAACGAGGAGAAGACCAGGGCTTGGCGGGAGAAACTCGCCGGCGAAGGTATCGACGTGCTGACCGTCAAGGGCGACGTGTGCGATCCCGATTCCTGCACGACGATGGTGAGCGAAGTCCAGGAAAAGCTCGGGCCCATCGACATCCTCGTCAACAACGCCGGCATCACCCGCGACACCACCTTCCACAAGATGAGCTACCAGCAGTGGATGGACGTGGTGAACACGAACTTGAATGCCTGCTTCAACGTCACCCGCCCCGTCATCGAAGGCATGCGCGCGCGCAAGTGGGGGCGGATCATCCAGATCAGTTCGATCAACGGCCAGAAGGGCCAGTACGGACAGGCGAACTACGCCGCCTCCAAGGCCGGCATGCACGGCTTCACGATTTCGCTGGCGCAGGAGAACGCCCGCTTCGGCATCACCGTCAATACGGTTTCCCCCGGCTATATCGGCACCGACATGGTGATGGCCGTACCCGAGGACGTGCGCGCCAAGATCGTCGCCCAGATTCCGCTGGGGCGCCTCGGCGAGCCCGACGAAATCGCCTACGCCGTCGCGTTCTTCCTCGACGACAAGGCCGCATGGGTCACCGGCGCCAACCTCGCGGTCAACGGCGGGCATTACATGGGGTGGTAAAGCGCGCGGCTCCGTTCGCTGCGCGAGCGATCTGCTCTGGTAGGTTGGGCTGACGCCGGCTCCACCGGCGGAAGCCCAACGCAACGCATCACATCCCCAAACCCTCACCCGCCGCTTTTTGCCACGGGCTCCCAGCCGGGAGAGGGATTCTCCATCTCATGCGATAATCCGCGATTGCCTTCCGATCGCGAGCCCCACCCGCAATGCCCCGCGAGATCCTGGTCACCAGTGCCCTGCCCTACGCCAACGGCGCGATCCACCTGGGGCACATCGTCGAGCACGTCCAGAGCGACATCTGGGTGCGCGCGATGCGGATGGCCGGGCACACGGTGCACTACGTTTGCGCGGACGACGCGCACGGTACCTCGATCATGCTGCGTGCCGAGCGCGAGGGCATCACCCCGCAGGCTCTGATCGAGGGGGTGTGGAAGCAGCACACCGCCGACCTGC
>JBOHYO010000210.1:0-3028 GCA_050737935.1 Rhodanobacteraceae bacterium | reverse complement strand
AAGCGCGCACCAAGATGAGATCTCCCGGGGCACAAGCCCCCTGAAGGACCCTCGAAGACTACGAGGTTGATAGGCGCGGTGTGGAAGTGCAGCAATGCATTGAGCTAACGCGTACTAATGATCCGTGCGGCTTGACCATATAACCCCAAGACGCTTCGTTTATGCATGCCTCAATGGCACGTCGAAGCTCGTGGAGTTCACAGACACTCGTCACATCCCGACCCCATGTTGATGCTGCGCATTTGCGCGCATCGCACCCGTTCCCTGGCGGCCATAGCGGTGTGGTCCCACCCGATCCCATCCCGAACTCGGAAGTGAAACGCACCAGCGCCGATGGTAGTGTGGCATTCGCCATGCGAGAGTAGGACACTGCCAGGGGCTTCAAAAAGTCAGAACGGCCACCCGAATGGGTGGCCGTTTTGCGTGTGGCGCTGGCCCGGCACGCCACCTGGTGTCATGACTCCACGTACCACGGATACGTGGCAAGTCCGTGCGATGGAGGGTAAGCGTCCGCCAGCCGCACATTGCTGTTTGGGCCGGTGCTGCGCTACGCGAGCGGCAGCAGGGTATCGATGTCGCGGGCCTTGGTGGTCGGCAACCGGGTCAGCACGTCGGTGAGCCAGGCGTGCGGTTCGATACCGTTGGCTTTGGCGGTGGCGATCAGGCTCATGATGGCGGCGGCGCGTTTGCCGGCGGTTTCCGATCCGGCGAATAGCCAGTTCTTGCGCCCGATGGCGATCGGACGGATCACGCGTTCGGCGGGATTGTTGTCGATCGGGTAGCGGCCGTCGTCGATGATCCTTGCCAGTGCCGGCCAGCGCTTGCCGGTATACGCGATGGCACGGGCGAGCCCACTGTTGCCCAGCACCTTGGGCGCCAGGTCATCCAGCCAAGCCTTGAACGCGGCGAGCTTGGGCGCAAGCAGACGTTGGCGGGCCTCGCCGCGGGCAGCCACATCCATTTCGCGCAGTCCGGCTTCGATGGCATACAGTTCGCCGATGCCCTCGACTGCGGTCTTGGCCAGCTCGCTGCCGCTGGCCTTCCAGGCATCGAAGAACTTGCGCCGCGCGTGCGCCCAGCAGGCGAGTTCGGTGACACCGGCAGCAAACAGTTGCTTGTAGCCGCCGTAGTCGTCGACCATCAGCGCGCCGCGCCAGCTGCCGAGGAACGCGGCGGCGTGCTTGCCGGCCCGGCTGGGGCAGTAGTCGAACACGACGATTGGGGGGCTGGCGGTACTTCGGTACGCGAACAGATACGCGCGCTTGGTCTTGCCGGCGCCCGGATCGAGCTGCGCCACCGGGGTTTCGTCGGCGTGCAGGATCGGAGACGCCAGCAGTTTCTCGCGTAATCGATCCACCAGCGGTTGCAACTGCCAGCCGATCACGCCGATCCATTCGGCCAAGGTCGTTCGGCTCAGCTCGACGCCGTGTCGGGCGAAGATCGCTTCCTGCCGGTACAGCGGAAGGTGATCGGCGTACTTCTGGATCGCGACCTGGGCCAACAGCCCCGGTGCGGCCATGCCGCCGTCAAGGATCGCCGGCGCCACCGGTTCGGCCACGATCGTTTCGCACTGCCGGCAGGCGTACTGCGGATACACGTCCCGGCGCACCTTGAAGCTCATCGGCACCACGTCCAGCTTCTCGCTGACGTGTTCGCCGATCTTGACCAGCGCTTGCCCGCAAGCCTGGCAGTTGCAATGCTCGGGTTCGTGGATCACTTCTTCGCGCGGCAGGTCAGCGGGCAACGCCCGCCGGCGCGGTGTGCGGCGCGCCTTCGCCTTCTGCTCCGGCGACTGGATCGTGGCCAACTCCGCCTCCAGCGCCGCGATGTCCGCCGCCATGGCCGCGTCGAACAGCTCACGCTGATCCGGATCCATGCGCTCGGACCTGGCCGCGAACTGCACCCGCCGCAGCCGCGCGATCTCGTGGGTCAGCTTGGCAATCGTGGCGTCCTTGTGCGCGATCGTGTGCGCATCCGCGGCAAGGGCGGCATCGCGTTCGGCGATGATCGTGTCGCGCTCGGCAAGGCTCGCGTCTTGCTGCGCAATCTGCGCCAACTGCTCGCGCACCAGCGCCCGCAAGGCGGCTACATCGTTGATTGCATCGAGCGCGGCGTTATCCACACCGCTATCGTCCTCGATTCACACCGCGATGGGTAGTGAACGCATGGCACGTGACAAACGCTGCCAGTCCACCCCGGCGCACAACCATGTGAACTGTTCGGCCGTCAGCGCGCATACCGCATCGCCCGCGCGCGGCCAGTGGAACGCGCCTTCATGCAAACGCCGGGTCGCCAGCCACACGCCCTGCGCATCCATGCACACCACCTTCATGCGTGTCGCCGCGCGGTTGCGGAAGGCGTACGCACCGCCCGTGCGCACATCCTGGCCCAGCTCACCCTGCACCTTCGCCAGCAACCGATCGATGCCACAACGCAAGTCCGCAGGCTGGACCGCCAACCACCAGCCGGTCGGGTTCAGCATGCCAAGCCCCGCACCAGCGCCACCACATCGCCAACCGTGATCCCTTGTACGCGCACCCCGACACCGGCGACAGCCACCTCTACAGACACCGGCGCATTCGTTGCCGCTGGCGCTTCCACCCGCACCGGCACCAATCCGCGCACTTCATTGCCCAGACGGCGCTGCCAATACATGTACTGCGCGTACGACAAGTCCTGCTCACGGCAGAACGCCGCCGTCGATTGCCCGCTCGCCCGGCACGCCCCCAGCCGTCTGCGCCACACTTCTGCCTTGTCCACCATCGCCGCCTCTCCGTCAGGAAAAGCGCGATCACATCACTCCCAGAGCAGCGGTGGCAGATGAGCTCGGCGGACGCTTACGAAGCGAAAGCAAAAGCCATCCCCCTCAATCCCCCTTCGCAAGCGAAGGGGGAAACATCACGCGAACGGGTCCTGCAGTCGCGTAGCCCGGATGGAGCGCAGCGGAATCCGGGGAGCTATCGAAGTCGCCGTCCCGGATTCCCGTCGCTTCGCGACCCCGTCCGGGCTACTCGAACGCGGACGCGCG
>JBOHYO010000209.1:0-5942 GCA_050737935.1 Rhodanobacteraceae bacterium | reverse complement strand
TTTCCGCGCCGACCCCACGCACCGTGGCAGGACCTGCCGCACCGGGCTGTGGCGTTATTCGCGGCACCCCAATTATTTCTTCGAATGGCTGCACTGGTTCGCCTACGTGGCGCTGGCGATCGGTTCGCCGCTGTGGTGGCTGTCGTGGTGCGGGCCGGTCGCGATGTTCATCTTTCTGCGTTTCATCAGCGGCATCCCGTTCACGGAGAAGCAGGCGCTGCGTACGCGCGGCGAGGACTACCGCTCGTATCAGCGCGACACGCCGATGCTGTTTCCGTGGTTTCCGAAACATTCCGGATCGCAAAGGAGTTGAGTCATGTCCACCGCCGTCATGGATCATCGTGAACTGTCGTCAGACCGCGCGGCGCCGGGCGTTCTGGGCCTTGCCGAACGTGGCCTGGTTCCCGACAAGCTGCTGCGGCTCGGCATCCGCCGGATGTGCGCGCAGCGGCTGGCGCAGGAGCGCGCCGGCGGCCCGGCGGCCCAGGCCGAACGGTACGCCGAACGCATCACGATGCTGAGGCACAGCCCCGTCGCGATCGAAACAGACGCCGCCAACACCCAGCATTACGAATTGCCGTCGGCGTTCTTCAAGCTGTGCCTGGGTCCGCGCCTAAAGTATTCGAGCTGCTATTACCCGCATGGCAACGAGACCTTGGCGGAAGCCGAGGAGGCGATGCTGTCGCTGTACGGCGAACGCGCCGAACTCGCCGACGGCCAGCGCATCCTGGAACTCGGCTGCGGCTGGGGTTCGCTGACCCTGTGGATGGCGGAGCGTTACCCGGGTGCGCGCATCACTGCGGTGTCCTATTCAACCGGCCAACGCCGGTTCATCGAGGCCGAATGCCGCAGGCGTGGTCTCGGCAACGTCCACACGATGACCTGCGACGTCAACGTGCTCGACCTGCCGTCCGGGCAATTCGACCGTTGTGTATCCATCGAGATGTTCGAGCACATGCGCAACTACCAGGCCCTGATGCAACGCATCGCGCATTGGCTGGCGCCCGGCGGCAAGTTGTTCGTGCACATCTTCGCGCACCGCACCTTGCTGTACCCGTTCGAAACCGGAGGCGCGGACAACTGGATGGGCCGCCACTACTTCACCGGAGGCCTGATGCCGGCCGCCGACACCCTGCTGCATTTCCAGGACGCGTTGCGGATCGAACGACGGTGGCTGGTTGATGGCACCCACTACCGGCGCAGCGCCAACCACTGGCTGCAACGCCAGGATGCGCAACGGGATCGGGTGATGACGGTATTACGCGATGCCTACGGCGAACACGCGCAGCTCTGGTTCCAGCGCTGGCGGATGTTCTGGATGGCCTGCGCCGAATTATTCGGCCATGCCGGCGGCCGCGAATGGATGGTCGCGCATTACCGCTTCACGCGCGCCTGAGCGCCCCTTCCATCGAGTCTCGTCACGGAGTGCCTGCATGCGTATCGCCCGATTCCTCCTCGTCTGCACCGCCGCCCTGTTGTCCGTCTCCGCCTTTGCCGGCGACCTGGCGCCGATCAAGCCCGTGACGCACGTCGACTTGCCGCGCTTCATGGGCAAGTGGTACCTGGTTGCCGCGATCCCGACCCATTACGGCAAGAAGGCGTACAACGCGGTCGAGACCTATACGCTCCAATCCGACGGACACATCCATACCACCTTCCGATTCAACAACGGTGGCTTCGACGGACCGCTCAAGCACATCGAGTCCACCGCCTACGTGCGTTCCGGGACCGGCAACGCGGTGTGGGGCGTGCAACTTTTCTGGCCGTTCAAGCTGCAATACATCGTGGCCTGGCTGAAGCCCGACTACAGCCGGATGATCGTCGCCCGCGACAAGCGCGATTACGTATGGGTGTTCGCACGAACCCCGAACGTCTCAGAAGCCGATTACCACGCTCTGATCACCGAAGTCGCGAAACTGGGGTATGACCTTGCCCGGGTACGCAGGGTGCCGCAGAAATGGCCCTGATCCGCGCTCATCGAATGCCCGCCGATTCCGTGCCGCCGAAATCTGCGCTTGATTGCGTCAAACGGAAATAGTGTCGGATTGCCTTACACTTTGCGATTTCGACGGAATGTCCGTTGCAGCGCTTGCTACAAAGCCAAACGGCTGTTCTTCGCGATGGCCAGCGTAGGAAAACCTTACAGATTCCAAGCTCGGACGAGGCATGATCCAAATAAAAACAAATTAAATCAATTACTTACGAAAATGGCACTGTTCTTGCTTGATTCGCTTTGCCGACGGAGTTCACAACTAGGGAAGGAAACTCATGTCCATCAAGCTTGGTTCAAGAGCTGTCGGCTTCGTATTGGCCGTAACCGCCGCCGCGATCTCCTTCGCGCCCGTGGCGAAGGCAACTCCCGTCACCTACGACTTCACGGTCAACGTCACCGGCGGCCCGCTCATGGGCACTGTCGAGAACGGAAGCTTCTCCTACGACAGCAGCAGCGTCACGCCCGGCGGCACCAACAGCGCGTCCGGGCTGCTCACCGCGTTCGACTTCAGCTTTAACGGCATGACCTACGATGCCACCACGGCCAATACCGGGGCGCTGGGGTTCGACTCGTCCGGCAACCTGGATTACTTTTTCGTCTCGTCCAGTTGTCCCTTGTGCACGTTTGCACCCGGCACCGACAACTTTACGGTCACGCCGGGCACGAATGGTTTTATTTACAGCACCGCAACCTTCAATTCCTACGCCTTCGGCGACGTGACCTACGCTCCCGCCGGAGTGCCCGTGCCCGAGCCGGGCGTGCTGGGCCTGTTCGCGTTCGGATTGCTGTTGCTGATTGGCGTCGCTGCGCGGCGCCCGTCGGTGCTTCGACGATTTCCGGGCTGAACCTCTTCATCGAAGAGACGCCGGATTGAAGGATTGCAGTTCCCCTGCATCCGAAACCCTCCTTGGCACGTATTCCCGTATCGGAGCCGCATTGCGCGGACCGAAGACGGTTGACACCCGGCTCCCCTACGATTCGCGGCCCGCGCGCAGCTCCCATCCCCTACACGGAGGTACCACCATGAAACTGAAGCCCCTGATCGTTGCCATGGGCATCGCCTTGTTGCCCGGATTGGCAATGGCATCCAGTCACCGCGAAGCCCCGTTCATCGCCGGCCAACCGACCGTGGACGCCACCGACTTCTACATGTTCACCAGCTACGAGACCGGACGCTCGGGCTACGTGACCATCATCGCCAACTACAACCCCCTGCAGGACGCGTGGGGCGGCCCCAACTACTTCGCGCTCAACCAGAATGCGATCTACGACATCAACATCGACAACAATGGTGATGCGAAAGCGGACATGGTGTTCCGTTTCCGGTTCACGAACCATTACCGGAACCTTACGGTACCCGCCGGCGGCAAAAACACCGCTGTACCGTTGATCAACATCGGTCCGTTCAGCGCGAGCAACTCGAGTGCGCTCAACCGCTTCGAAACCTACACGGTGACGGAGTACAGCGGTGAGGGAGCCTCACAAGGGCAAGCCGTGAAGAGCACCACGGGCAGTTCCACATTCACCAAGCCGGTGGACAACATCGGCAACAAGTCGATTGCCCACTATGCGGCCTACGCCAATCACTACATTTACAACGTGAAGATCCCCGGCTGCGCGCAGCACGGCCGCGTTTTCGTGGGCCAACGCAAGGATCCCTTCGTGGTGAACCTCGGCGAGGTTTTCGACCTGGTGAACCTCAATCCGGTCGGTCCGCGCGACGGCACCCAGAACGCGCTCCACAACAAGAACGTGACCTCGCTTGCGCTCGAGGTGCCGAAGAGCTGCCTGCTCAACACTTCGGGCGATCCGGTGATCGGCGGCTGGACGACGGCGAGCCTGCGCAGTTCGAACATGATCAACCCCGCACCCACGGGAGAAAACGATGCGGAGATCGGCATAGGCGGCTACACGCAGGTTTCGCGTCTTGGCGCACCACTGGTCAACGAGGTGGTGATCGGCCTGCCCGACAAGAACCGCTTCAATGCGAGCCAGCCCGTCAACGACGGCCAGTTTCTCCACTACGTGACCAATCCGTCGCTGCCGGTGTTGTTGCACGCGTTGTTCGGCAGTGCCGCGAAAGTGCCCCATACTCCACGTGACGATCTGGTGGCGGCGTTCCTGACCGGTGTTCCAGGCATCAACCAGCCGGCCACCTTGACGGCGCCGGGAGAGGAACTGCGTCTCAACACCTCGACTGCGCCGACCGCGCCCGCCAATCAGAACGATCTCGGTGTGCTGGGAAGTGACATGGCCGGGTTCCCCAACGGCCGCCGTCCCTATGATGACGTCACGGACATCGAGCTGCGGGTTGCCGAAGGCGCGCTGTGTGGCGTGATCGGCAACTGCGGAGACCAGACCAGCGATCCGAACAACGGAGCGCCATATACGGACGGTGCGCGGGCGGCAGGTGCCACCGCGGCAACCGAGATGGTGAGCGGCGACGAATACGCCAACGACACCTACCTCAACCACTTCCCGTATCTGGAAACGCCGCTGCCGGGTTCGCCCAATGGCCAGAACGGCCTGCCGTCCAACTGAGCGGAGGGACGGTCTCGCGCTCTGTCGGGGGTGAGGCGGTGGCCGTGACGCATGGTTCGCCCTGCGTCACGGCCCCACCGCCCGCACGGGTCACGCGCGCCAGTTGCGCGTGGGGCAGCCGCGCCTTGTGGTCCAGGCCCGTCGATCGCGCGTGGAGCACGCGCCCGGCCCTCCCGATTCAAGCCGGATGAGTACCATGGCCTCGCAACCTGGAGCAAAGTTGACGGCGATCGCCGACGCGCCCTGCCCATTCCGGTTGCGGGTGCGATGGCGTGCGGGAAGGTTTGGTGCCACCTTGCCGGTGTCGCTTGTGCTGATGCTGATCGCGGCATCGGCTTGGGCCGGCGATCACCGCACGCCTTACACCCCGGCGTCTGCGGACCTGGTGTTGGAGCACGTGCCGTCCTCTTCGGATCCACGTGTCCGACATTTTGATCAGTTGCGTGCCGAAGTCCGGCGTCACCCCAAGGACGTGAAGCGGACCCTGAAACTCTCCGATGCCTACATCGGCTACGGACGCTCCACCGGCGATGCGCGTTATCTGGGCCGTGCGCTCGCGGTGATCGAGCCCTGGATGCGGCACAAGCCGGTGCCGGTTCCGGTCATGCTGGTGCACGCGACCATCCTGCAGAGCCGTCACTTCTTTCGTGCCTCGCGACAGGAACTCCAGTCGATCCTGGCGCGCGATCCTGACAACAGCCAGGCATGGCTCACGCTCGCCACCGTCGCGGTGGTGCAGGGCGACTACGAAACCGCCAATGACAGTTGCGTGCACCTGGCAAGCGTCGGCGGCGACTTTTATGGCCAGTTGTGCACGGCGCAATTGCGTGCGGTCGATGGCCACGCGCGGCAGGCGTATGTGCTGCTTTCGCTGATCGAGCACCCCGGCCCGGAAGCGCCCGCCGCGTTGAAGGCCTATATAGAGGGCCTGATGGCGGATACCGCCACGTACCTCGGCAAGACCGACGAGGCCGAGGCGCATTTCAAGGCGGCGCTGCAACTGGCGCCGGGCGACAATTTCCTGCTCGCCGAGTACGGTGACTTCCTGCTGGACCAGAACCGGCCGCGCGATGTCATCGCGCTGGTCAAGGACTACACCCAATCGGATACCTCGTTCCTGCGCATGGTGTATGCCGAGGCCGCATTGAACAGTCCCCGCGCGCAGGGCGACATTGCGGCGATGCAAGCGCGCTTTGCGGCGATGGATCTCCGCGGCAGCCACGTATATCGGCGCGAACAGGCCGGCTTCGAGTTGTACCTGCGGCACGACCCGGCCGGCGCGCTGAAACTGGCCCAGCAAAACTGGACCGTGCAGCGCGCCCCCAAGGACATGCGCATCTTCCTGGAAGCGGCGCTCGCGGCCGGGCGCCCGGAGGCGGCGCAACCGGTGCTGGACCTCGTCGAGCGC
>JBOHYO010000208.1:0-3916 GCA_050737935.1 Rhodanobacteraceae bacterium | reverse complement strand
TCGGCCTCGGCGGCCGGATCGCCCCACTGCGTCACGAAGCCGTCCTGCACGCGCAGGATCGCGAGGCCGTCCCAATAGTGCGCGTGCGCGAGGGTGCGGATGTTCTGCGCGTGCAGTGGCGCGTAGGCCGAAGCGAGTTCGATCACCACCCGGCCTTGCGGCAGATCCATGTACAAGGTGTCCTTCGGGTCCAGCGGCCGCCAGTCCGAAGGCTTGGATGCGTCGAGCACCTGCTGCATGGTCTGCTGCATGGTCGGCGCGGACTTCGTTGCTGCGGGTGCGACGGCTGGCGACGGTGGCGCCGCAGTAACCAGAATGGCCGCGGCGATTGCCGCCAGCGTGGAATGGATCTTCATGGTGACGTTGCCTTGGTCGGAAGGGTTGCGATATCGATGAAGACTCGTTGACGCGGTTCTATCCGGATCAAGAATGGGCTTCTATCCGTGTTCATCGCTATCACGGCTTCGCCTGGGCCGCGGCGGGTTCGCGGGTGAACACGTCGCTGCCGAAGGGCCGCAGGCCCCGCTGCCCCGCGTATCCGAGATGCGGCAGGCCGAACCAGCCCTCGATGCTGCGCAGCAGGCTGTAGTGGTTGTATGGCTCGTTCGATACGGTTCCGGGCGCGACGAAGGGCGAAAGGACGACCGCGCCGATCAGACCGCCGCCTGGCCCGTTCAGGCCAGGCTCTGGTGAGCCTTGCGGATGGGTTTCCCCGCAGCAGGCGGCGACGTCGGGTCCGTTGACGTCCTGGAAGGCGCTTTCGTCGAAGGTGATGATCAGCAGGCCGTCCTGCCGGAACGCGGGCGAGGCGGTGATTCGCGGCACCCACTCGCGGAGGAACTGGTCCGCCGAGATCAGTCCGCCGGGTTCGCCGGTCTTGCACGGGCTGTTGTGGCCGTCGTGGCAGAGGTCGGGGGTGATGAAGGCGAAGTTCGGTGTGGTGGCGATGCTTTGCAGGTCGTGCGGAAGCTGCTCCAGATTCACGACGTGCACCGCGCAGTTGGCGTGGTCATCGATGATCGAATGGAAGTAGGCGAACGGATTGTGCTTGTCGGCGTACTGGTCTTTTGCGGTGGCCTTGCCGGTCGTGTCCTTGGCGCCGATCGCCGTGTGCGCGCAGGCGGCAGCTTCGCGCGACGGGTCGGCACCCATGTCCTCCATGTAGCCCTTCCACGTGAAGCCGGCGTCCTGCAACTGGTTGGCGAGGGTCTCGACGTCCGCGGGGTACACGCATCCGGTGCCGCGCACCTGGCCGTTCGCATCGAAACCCGGCGCGCTGCGCTTGAAGTCGCTGAAGACCTGGCAGTCTTGCTGGGTTGCGCTGTTCGGCGCCTGGCCGCTGATCATCGCGAGGTAGTTGTCCAGGCTCCAGTGCCCGATCCCGTAGTAGTGCGTCAGCAGAGCGCCCTGTTTCGGCAGTTCGCGCGCAAGATACGGTGCCGGCGAATCCGGTCCGAAGGTGACACGGTACGACTGGTTCTCCAGCACGATCACGAACACGTGCCGGGGCGTGGGCGTAGGCGCGGTCGCCGGAGGCGCACCGTCTACAGTCGGCGCCCGTGCGCTGCAGGCGGCGAGCATGACAACGAGCAACAAGGTTGCCGCACGACCGAGCAACGCAAATGGCCCTCGACCGGTGCCCAGGGTGTTGCCCATCGCGCGCCGCCTCCCCGCAGTTGGAATCCCGACACCATAGCAAATTGCGCGCGAGCCCATCCGCCGCATGGATCGGGCGAACGTGTAGGTTGGGCTGAGCGCTTTTTGCGAAGCCCAACATGCATTGCGAAGACCTCGGGCTTCCGCCGATGAAGCCGGCGTCAGCTCAACCTGCCCCGGCGCCATGGGGCGCGGCTTGTCCGCCGATGATCCGTGTTCCGAAGCCACGCGGCGCCAGGTGCGAAGCGGATGGAGACGCGTGGCGGGAACGCTACTTGACGGGCATTCCCGGCTTTGCGCCGGTATCTGCTTCCAGCAAAAACAATGCGTTGCCGCCAGTTCCTGCCGAGAGGATCATGCCCTCGCTCAACCCGAACCGCATCTTCCGCGGCGCCAGGTTGGCGATGAAAACCACGTTGCGGCCGATCAGTTTTTCAGGTTCGGGATAGGCGGCCTTGATGCCCGAAAAGATCTGGCGCCTGCCGAGCTCGCCTGCGTCGAGTTCGAAGCGGAGCAGCTTGTCGGAGCCTTCCACGAACTCGCACGCGTCGACCCTCGCTATCCGCAGGTCGAGCTTGGCGAAGTCGTCGATGGAGACGGGTTCGGGACTCGGGACGCGGGACTCGGAACCCGGAGCGGCCGAGGTCGCTTTTGAGCCCTCCCCTTCAAGGGGAGGGTGGGGTGGGGATGGGGTTTGATTCACTTGCAGCGATTCCTTCGAAGCTTCGATCATGGCGGCAATCTGCTTGGGATCGACGCGGGTGGCGAGGGCCTTGAAGGGTTCGATCGGGTGACCGAGCAAGGGCGTCCGCGCGGCGTCGAAACGCACCGGCGCATCGCCGAGGAACCCGAAGGCGCGTGCGGCGGTCGCAGGTACGACCGGCGCCAGCCAGATCGCCAGCAGCCGGAAATAGTTGAGCACGAGCGTCAGCACTGCGTGCAGTTCGGCCCGTCGGTTTTCGTCCTTGGCCAGCACCCACGGTGCGTGCTCGGCGACATACGCGTTCGCTTCGTCCGCGACCTCGATGATCGCGCGCATCGCGGCGGCGTAGTCGCGCGCTTCGTAGAGCCCCGCGCAGGTTGCGAGCTTTGCCGCCGCGGCGTCGTAGCGCGCGCGTTCGGCTTGCGGCAGCGATTCCGCCAGCTTGCCGTCGAATAACCTTTGCACGAAACCGGCGCAGCGGCTGGCGATGTTGACCCACTTTCCGACCAGATGCGAATTGACGCGTTCCTCGAACGCTTTCAGGTCGAGATCGATGTCGGCCAGCGTCGGGCCGAGCATCGAGGCGAGGTAGTAGCGCAGGTAGTCCGCATCGAGATGATCGAGATAGGTGCGCGCGTTGACGAACGTGCCCCGCGACTTCGACATCTTGGCGCCATCCACGGTCAGGAAGCCGTGCACGTTCACCGCGGTCGGCATCCGCAGGCCCGCGCCGTGCAGCATCGCCGGCCAGAACAGCGTATGGAAATAGATGATGTCCTTGCCGATGAAATGCACCAGTTCGGTGTCGGCGTCCACTCGCGTGAAACGCTCGAAGTCGAGCGGCGTCAGGCCGCAGCGCTTGCCCTCGCACAATTCCTTGAAGGCGGCGAGGTAGCCGACCGGCGCATCGACCCATACGTAGAAATATTTGCCGGGGTGGCCGGGGATTTCGAAACCGAAATACGGCGCATCGCGCGACACGTCCCAGCTTCGCAGGCCTTCGGCGAACCATTCCTGCAACTTGTTGACCACTTCCGCCTGCAGGCCGCCGGCCGCGCGGCGTTCCTCCAGCCAGGACTTCAGCAGCGGCTCGAAGTCCGCCAGTTTCACGAAGAAGTGCAGGGATTCCTTTTCGACGGGTTTGGCACCGGACACCACCGAATACGGCTCGATCAGGTCCATCGGCGTGTAGGTGCTGCCGCACACCTCGCACGCATCGCCGTATTGGTCCTTGGAGTGGCAGATGGGGCACTCGCCCTTGATGAAACGGTCGGGCAGGAACATCTGTCGCTCTGGATCGAACAACTGCTTGACCGGCTTGGACTCGACGTGGCCGTTCTTTTCCAGCGCGCGCCAGATCTGGTAGGTCAGTTCGCGGTTGGCCGCGCTGTGGGTGGTGGAGTAATGGTCGTAGCGCACCCCGAAATCGCGCAGGTCGGCGGTGTGCTGCTTCCACACCCCCTCGATCAGAGCCTGCGGGGTGATGCCCTCGCGCTCGGCACGCAGCATGATCGAGGTACCGTGCGCGTCGTCCGCGCAAACGTAGTGCACCGTGTG
>JBOHYO010000207.1:0-12935 GCA_050737935.1 Rhodanobacteraceae bacterium | reverse complement strand
GAAGTACGAGCTCCACCACGGCATCCGTATCTCGGACAGCGCGATCGTTGCCGCGGCGACGCTGAGCAACCGCTACATCGCCGATCGTTTCCTGCCCGACAAGGCCATCGATTTGATGGACGAGGCGGCTTCGCGCATCCGGATGGAGATCGATTCCAAGCCGGAGGAACTCGATCGCCTGGAGCGGCGCCTGATCCAGTTGAAGATCCAGCGCGAGATGCTGAAGAAGGAGAAGGATCCGGAGTCGAAGAAGCGCCTCGCCGATCTCGAAGGCGACATCGCGAAGATCGAGCGCGAGTTTTCCGACTTGAACGAGGTGTGGAAATCGGAGAAGGCGACGCTGCAGGGCGACGCCAGGATCAAGGAGGAAATCGAAAAAGCCCACCACGAACTGGAAGCCGCGCAGCGCCGCCAGGACTATGCGCGGATGAGCGAAATCCAGTACGGCCAGTTGCCGGCGCTGGAAAAGCAGCTCGCAGCAGCGCAGAACACCGACCAGCGCGAGTTCAAGCTGGTCAAGGACAAGGTCACCGCCGAGGAGATCGCGGAAGTCGTGGCGCGCTGGACCGGCATTCCGGTTTCGAAAATGCTGGAAGGCGAGCGCGAAAAGCTGCTGCAGATGGAAGCTGCGCTGCACCAGCAGGTGATTGGTCAGGACGAGGCCGTGCGTGCCGTCAGTGACGCGATCCGGCGTGCCCGCGCCGGCTTGTCCGACCCGAATCGTCCGTCCGGATCGTTCCTGTTCCTAGGCCCCACGGGTGTCGGCAAGACCGAACTTTGCAAGGCGCTGGCGAATTTCCTGTTCGACACCACCGAGGCGATGGTGCGCATCGACATGTCCGAATTCATGGAAAAGCACTCGGTCGCGCGGCTGATCGGCGCGCCGCCGGGCTACGTCGGTTATGAAGAGGGCGGTTACCTCACCGAAGCGATCCGGCGTCGTCCGTACAGCGTGATCCTGCTGGACGAGGTGGAAAAAGCACACCCGGACGTGTTCAACATCCTGTTGCAGGTGCTCGATGACGGACGGCTCACCGATGGCCAGGGACGCACGGTGGATTTCCGCAACACCGTGATCGTGATGACCTCGAACCTCGGCTCGCAGCAGATCCAGGAAATCGCATCCAGCGGGATCGACGAGGATTCACCCGAGGCCTACACCCAGATGAAGGCCGCGGTGATGGGGGTGGTGCAGGCGCACTTCCGTCCCGAATTCATCAACCGTCTCGACGAGATCGTGGTGTTCCATCCGCTCGACAAGTCGCAGATCCGCGAGATCGCGCGTCTGCAGACGAATTATCTTGCCAAGCGCTTGCAGGAACGCCAGATCGATCTGGAAATCTCCGACGCTGCGCTGATGCTGCTCGGCAATGTCGGCTTCGACCCGGTGTACGGCGCGCGCCCGCTGAAGCGCGCGATCCAGACGCAACTCGAAAATCCGCTGGCGCAGCAAATCCTCGCTGGCGAGTTCGTCGGTGGCGACACCATTCGTGTCGATGCGAAGGGCGGCAAGCTCGCGTTCCACAAGCGCTGATCCGCTCGCCAACCGCGTGCTCTTCTTCCCCCTTCGCTTGCCGAAGGGCGGAGCGAAGCGAACGCGCGCGAAGCGCGAGAGGGGGATGGCTCTTGTTTCTGCCGTGCATTCCCCGCTGCTGACTGCCCGCAGGGCAGCCAGCAGCGACCCCTTCGTACCGAAGGGGTGGTCCTTGCCTTGCGTCAGGCGGCTGCTTCGACTACCACCGATACGCGATGTTGCCGTACCAGTACGACCCGTTGAAGCCGAATGGCGAAGTCCCGGGATACTGGATGATGCCGTGGTAGTTGTTGGCCGCGTTGTTCTTCTCGGGATACACGTTGGTGACGTTGTTGCCGCCCACGGTGAAGGTCCAGCGGTCGAGGTCGTAGCTGACCGACGCATCCAGCAATGTACGCGGGTCGTAGGTCTGGTCGCCATCGGGCGTTGCACCCTTGGTTTTCCATTCGCCGTAGCGCGTCAGCCGTCCGCGCACGCTCCAGTGACCGAGTTCCCAGTCCGCCGCCAGGAATGATTTGGAGCGGGGTGTGCCAAAAACCATCAGGTTGCGCGCTTCGCGCTCGAACACCGGCAGATCCAGGCCGGCCAGGCCGAGCTGGGGCGGGTTGGGCTTGACGGAACGGATGTCGGTCTTGTTGTAGTTGATGCCGCCGGTGAACTTGATTCGCGAGCCCTGCAGTTGCACCGGCCAGGTGCCGACGAGGTCCACGCCACGTGTGCGGGTGTCCACCGCGTTGGTGAAGAAGCGCCCGCCGCTGACGAACGGGATCCCGACCGAGGTCAGGTAATCCTGCACCGCGACGCCGACCAGGTTGCCGGAAAGGACGATGCGATTGTCGATATCGACTTGGTACAGGTCCAGCGTGACATACGGACCTACGCTGGGCGTGAACACCAGCCCGATGCCGAAGTTCCGGGATGACTCGGGTTCCAGCGGTTGCGCGCCCAGCGCGACCGCTGCGGGATCGGAAACCGGGAAGGTGCGGATGGTGTAGGGCACCAGGTTGCCGCCGCCGACGTTGACGAAGTTGATCGCGGTGCTCGAGTAGAACTCCTGTTGCAGCGACGGCGCGCGGAAGCCGGTCGACACCGTGCCGCGCAGTGCCACGACCGGGGTGAAGGCGTAGCGGCCGGAAAGTTTCCAGGAAGTGGTATTGCCGAAGTCGCTGTAATGCTCGTGGCGTCCCGCCAGGCCGGCCGAGAACTTGTCGCTGAAATCGGTTTCGAGGTCGATGTATTCGGCGACGTTGGTGCGGGAGTGCGAGCCGGCGTCACCCGGCTGGTAGCCGGGATAGACCTGCGCGCCCGCGCCGAAGTACGACGGTGCATCACCTTCCTTGATCGCGAATTTCTCGTGGCGGTAGGCGAGTCCCCACGCGACAGTCAGCGGGCTGTACCAGCCGACGTCGAAATCGCGGCTGAAGTCGGCGTTGAATACGTTCTGGCGGATTGTCATCGTGCCGATGTAAAAGGCGGTGGGCGACTGGTCGTTGAGCGAATAGTTGAAGGTGTCGGTGGTGTGCAGTTTCCAATGGCTGCCGCCGCTGTCGGCCGAGATGTCGTAGTGCCAGCCGCCGGCCTCGCCACGCACGCCCAGCACCGTGTTGCTGTCCAGGATTGCGCTGTGTTCGGTCGGCAGGAATCCGCTCGGATACACGGCGACAGCGCCCGCGTTGTATCCACTGGTGTCGGGGATGCCGTACTGGTCGAACGCGCGGAAGAACCCGCCGGCACTGACGTCGCGCTGGTTGAATATGCTGAAGGCATACAGCGTCGCGTTCTCGCCGAGGTTGTACTGCGCGTTGAACGCGGCCTGCTTGGCGATCTCCTTCGGCAGCCCGTAATGGAAGGTGACCTGGCCGTAGGTCGGGTCGCCCGGGTAACGGATATCCGGTCCGGCATGATTGGTCGGATCCTGATTCAGGTAGTTGGCCGACAGATGCACCCAGCCGTTCTGCCCGAGATGGAAACCGCCATCCGCGCCGCCGCGCCAGGTGTCGCCCTGGCCGCCGTCGTACTGGCCGTATGACGCGTTGGCCGAACCGTGGTCGGCGCCGCCCTTGAGGATGATGTTGATGACGCCGGCGATGGCGTCGGAACCATATTGCGCCGCTGCGCCGTCGCGCAGCACCTCGATGCGCGAGATCGCGTTCATCGGGATCGCGGACAAGTCCACCGGCGACGAGCCGCGTCCGATCGAACCGTTGATGTTGAGGATCGCGGTGGTGTGCTGGCGCTTGCCGTTGATCAGCACCAGCGTTTCGTTGGGCGAGAGTCCGCGCAATTGCGCGGGCTGGGTGGCGTCGGTGGCGTCGGTGAGCGACGGTTGCGGGAAGTTGAACGACGGCAGCAGAGCGCGCAGCGCGGTCGTCAAATCGGGCGCACCCGTGCTCACCAGTTCCTGGGGCGTCAGCACGTCGATCGGCGCCAGCGAATCGGCTGCGGTGCGGTCGAACGCGCGGGTGCCGGTGACGATGACGGTTTGCAGCGTGGACGGCTGCTTCTGGTTGTCGGTGGGAGTGTTGGCGCTGGTGTCCTGCGCGAACGCAGCGGAACTTGCGAAGGCGGTGCAGGCAAATGCCACCGCGACGGCGAGATTGCGCTTGTGCATGGATGGGTTCCCGGATGTGGGTGAAGGAAACTTGGCGCCCGGTGCAACGCTCCCGTGACGTCCGCAACGGACGTCGGCTACACGCGGCTCTCTGCCGGGCAGGCTATGCCTCGGGTCGTGGATTGTCAAACACGTCGGGTTTTTTTCGGGGCCGCAAGCAGCAATGCGATGACGCGATTGCGCATGTTGCCGTATGATGCCTGCTGCCTGAGGTGACCGTCGGCGTGCGTCGGCGGTTGAAACGGGAATCCGGTGACGCCTGATCCATTCAGCGTGTGCCATTGGCATCTGCACGCAAATGGACGGCCATTCCGGAGCTGCCCCCGCAACGGTAGGCGAGTTTACGGTCCGCACGCAGCCACTATGCGCGAGCATGGGAAGGCGCGGATCGGGAAGGTGGCCACACCTTCGCTCGCGAGCCCGGAGACCGGCCTTCGGCACGAACCGGACAAGCGGCGGGCTTGTGTCTGGGGCCGCGCAGTCCGTGCCGGCGCCCACACTCCTTCGACCTGTCCATGACGCCATCGACACCGCGCGGGCAGGCGCGGACAGGAGTGTTTCGTGAAATCGAATCGTCGTTTGCTCGGCCGCTGCGTGGCGGCTGCGTTGGGTTGCGCCACCCCCATCGCGGTGCTCGCCGAAACCGCGCCCACCCGCTTGGATCAGATCGTCGTTACCGCAACCCGCACCGCACAGACGGAAGACCAGACGCTTGCGCCCGTCACCGTGATCACCCGCGCGGAAATCGAGTTGCTGCAGCCATCGTCCTTGCAGGATTTGTTGAACGACACGCCCGGCATGGCCATCAGCAACCAGGGCGGTCCCGGCAAGGTAAGCGCGATGTTCCTGCGCGGCACCAATGCCGACCAGGTGCTGGTGCTGGTCGACGGCATCCGCGTCGGTTCGGCAACCGCCGGCACCACGCCGATCCAGCACATCCCGATCGACCAGATCCAGCGCATCGAAATCGTCCGCGGGCCGTTTTCCAGCCTGTACGGCTCCGAAGCCATCGGCGGCGTGATCCAGATTTTCCTGCGCCACGCGCCCGGCACGTTCACGCCCAACGCCAGCATGGGCATCGGCAGCTATCGACACTGGAACGCATCGGGCGGCTTTTCCGCGGCCGGCGACAAGGGCTGGATTTCGGTGCAGGCCACGCATGAGCAGACGCGGGGCATCAATGCCTGTCGGGTGGGTGCGGCCGAGGCGTTCGCCGGGTGTTTCGCCGACCAACCCGATCGTGATGGTTTCCACGACAGCGGACTGACCGTGCACGGCGCGTACCAGTTCAGCGACCAGTGGAGTGGCGACGCGCTGGCGATGCGCACGCAAGGCCTCAACCAGTACGACGGCAGTTTCAGCGACTCCGACGACTACGCGACGCAAGTGGTGGGCGGACAGTTGCACTTCCGCCCGAACGACACCTTGAACTTGTCGTTGCGCGTGGGCAGCAGTGTGGATTTCGACGAAGACTTTTTGCAGGGCGTGTACGTCGATCACTTTGACACCCGTCGCACGCTGGGTTCGCTGCAGGCGGACGTCGGGCTGGGCGGAGGCTTGATGAGCGCCGGCATGGATTGGCAGCACGAAACCATCGCCAGCAGCTATGCTTTCTCGGAGGACGCGCGCACCGATCGCGGCCTGTTCGCGCAGTGGCAGCGCAGTTTCGGCGCGCAGTCCCTGCAGGCCAACGTTCGCCATGACGGCAACAGCCAGTTCGGCGGCAAGACCACCGGCAGCGTGCTGTGGGGCTGGAGTTTTGCCAAGGATCTGCGTGTCACCGCCAGTTACGGCACCGCATTCCGGGCACCCACGTTCAATGATTTGTACTACCCCGGTTTCGGCAACCCGAACCTGCGGCCGGAGAGTTCGCGCAATGTCGAAGTTGGTTTGCGCGGCACGCCCGGTTGGGGACACTGGTCGCTGTCGGCCTATCGCAACGATGTGCGCGACATGATCAGTTGGGACGCCGCGATCAACCTGCCGAACAACGTCGATCGGGCGCGCATCACCGGACTCGAAGCGGTGGTTGGCGGCACACTGGCCGGCTGGAACGTGCGAGCAACCGCGACGCTGATGAACGCGCGCGACGCCGCCGACGGTGGTGACTACAAGGGCAACGAGTTGCCGCGGCGTCCTCGCCAGAGCGCGCGCTTCGACGCCGATCGCAGCTTCGGCCGCTTCAGTTTCGGCGCGAGCTGGTACCTTGCAACGCGCACCTACGACGACATTGCCAACCAGCATCCGCTGGGTGGCTATGCGCTCGTCAACCTGCGTGCCGGCTGGCAGCTCGGCAATGCCTGGAAGCTGCAACTCGCGCTCAACAACGCATTCGACAAGGAGTACGAGACGGCGTGGTACTACAACCAGCCCGGCCGCAATTTCATGCTCACCTTGCGGTACGGAGCTGCCGAATGATCCCTCCCGCCTAGGGCGGACATTGGCCCGCCGCCGCTGGGTTGCGGCGAACGGTGTCCGCCATGCGTGTACACTCCGGTGCCTGCGCTTCCACGGCGGTGCGCAAGGCGCCTCGGCCGCGACGGTTCTTCAGGGGGCCCCTGTCGCCACTATCCGATGAATGACACGTCGCGCCACTGCCCGGCTCTGCTGGTTTCTGCGCCCGCATCGGGGCAGGGCAAGACCAGCGTGACCGCCGCGCTGGCGCGCTGGCACGCGCGCCAAGGGCGGCGCGTGGCGGTGTTCAAGACGGGGGCGGATTTCCTCGACCCGATGATCACCGGTCGCGCCGCCGCAGCGACCGCATACCAGCTCGACCTTTGGATGGGCGGCGAAGCCGACGTGCGCGCGCGACTCTATGAGGCCGCGGCCGAAGCCGATTTGATCCTGGTGGAGGGCGTGATGGGCCTTTTCGACGGCGATCCCTCCAGCGCCGACCTCGCGGCGTGCCTCGGGCTGCCGGTGCTCGCGGTGATCGACGGCAGTGCGATGGCGCAGACCTTCGGTGCGGTGGCGCAGGGACTCGCGGAGTTCCGCGAAGACGTACGCGTGTACGGCGCGGCCGCCAATCGCATCGGTGGCGATTATCACGCGAAGTTGCTGCGCGGCAGCCTGCCGGATCGCATCGCATGGCTGGGCGCGCTGCCGCACGATCCGGCGCTGGCGTTGCCCGAACGCCATCTGGGGTTGGTACCGGCGGGCGAACTGGCCGATCTCGACGCGCGAATCGATGCGTTGGCCGATGCCTGGGGCCGGTATGGGGAATCCGGCTTGCCGCCGCCGGCCAGATTCAGACTTGCGTCACCCGCATCCGTGCCGCCGCTGTTGCGCGGCTCGCGGATCGCCATCGCGCGCGACGGCGCATTCTGTTTTCTGTACCCGGCCAACCTCGACCTGTTGCGCGCGGCAGGTGCGGAGCTCCAATTCTTCTCGCCGCTGGCGGGCGATGCGCTGCCCGATTGCGATGCCGCGTGGTTGCCGGGCGGCTATCCGGAATTGCATCTGCCGGCGTTGTCACAGCGCGCCGACTTGCACGCCGCGTTGCGCGCGCATGTCATGGCGGGCAAGCCGTTGCTCGCCGAGTGCGGTGGGCTGCTGTTCGCGCTGGACGAACTGGCCGACGCCGATGGCAATGCTGCGCCGATGGTGGGCCTGCTGCGTGGCCGCGCCACCGTGCAGCCGCGCCTCGTCGCGCTGGGCCTGCAGGAAGTGGTGTTGCCGGAAGGCACGCTGCGCGGCCACACCTTCCACCACGCGCGTGCGGAGATTGCGGCGGCGCCAGCCGCAACCGCCACCAATCCCAACGGCGCACCGAACCGCGAAACGGTGTATCGCGAGCAACGCTTCACCGCGAGCTTCGTGCACCTCTATTTTCCCTCGAACCCCGAAGCGGCCGTGCGGTTGTTCCTGCCGTGACGACGGGCGCCCTTGTACGTTGGGAAATGTTGGGCTTCGCCGATGAAGCCCGGCTCAGCACCAACCTACGGGCTACCGAGTCGTGTTACCTGCGACTTGGTCCGGGACGTGCGGCCTTTGTAGGTTGGGTTGACCCCGGACTTGATCCGGGGGAAGCCCAACACATAAGGGCGGGAACGTTTGGACTTCGCGTCGCTCATCCCAACAAGGATTTGGTACGCGCGTTGGGCTTCGCCGGATGAAGCCCTGCTCAGCACCAACCTACGGAGCCGGGCTGGCGGCGATGTAACGCCAGTGCCAGGGTTCGTACTCGTAGCCGTACGGGTTGCCGGGCGGGAACGAAAGATGGAAACCGAAACGCGCTGCGTTGCGTTCGAGCCATCCGAACGCCTTGCTCTTGGCGAAGCTCGCGTCAGCGGCGGGCACGCCGGGCGTGGTGACGTCTACCGCGCAGCCGGTCTGGTGTTCGCTGTAACCCGGCACCGCGTTGATCGCGAGGGCCTTCTCGATGCTCATCCCGCGCTTCAGCTTCTTCCGGATCAGGCCGGTCTGGTAGGACATGCTGCGGAATCCGGAAACGGTTTCGAGCTTGACGCCATCGTGCTTCGCGGTCGCAAACATTTTTTTCAAGGCCGCGGCGGCGGGCGCGACCATCTCGACCTTGCGTCCGTAGACATCGCGCGGCACCTGCACCAGGTCCTTGGCTTCGGGCTGCGGTACCAAGTGATGGCGCGCGGGGTAGTCCGCCGGAATGCCGAGCCCGTGGTTCACTTCCCGGATGTGCGCGACCTTCGCCGCCGGTTGCGGGGGCGGGGTGGCCGGGCACAGCACGCCGGTGGCCGCGAGCGCGGCCGGAGCAGTGAACGACACGAGGGCGGCAAGCACGATGATGCGGACAAAAGGCACACGGATCTCCGGAATGGCGAAACGCGCATGATAGGGGAAGCCCCTCTGGCGTCCGGACTGCTTACGCGAATCGCGAGTTGGAGTATCCTTGCAGGGTTACGGTTTGTGTTTTCCCTGCCATGCCCATCTACGTTTTTCGGTGCGAGGATTGCGGCGAGAAGTTCGATCGCCTGCAGAAACTCTCTGACGCCGACCCTGATACCTGCCCCACCTGCGGCAAGCATCGGGTGCGCCGTCAGCTGACCGCGCCGGCGTTCCGGCTTGCCGGCAGCGGCTGGTACGAGACCGATTTCAAGTCCGACAAGGAAAAGAAGCACAACCTCGCCGGCCACGACGAGCCGCCGTCGAAGCCGTCGGGCGACGTCGCAAAGACCGCCGACAAGGCCGCCGCTGGTGAAAAGTCATCCTCCGGCGGAGGCGACGCGGGGACCGCCAAGTCGGCCGAGCCGAAGGCTGCAGCAAAATCGGCGGCCTCGAAAGACTGACGACCAACCCCTTGTGTAGGGCGGGCATCGCCCGCCAACTGGCTGACGGCGGACGGTGTCCGCCCTACTTTCCGACCAGTTGCGTAGGGCGTGTATTGCCCCCGGCTGATGGCGGACATGTCCGCTCTGTTTGCTCGCGGCGCCCGCCAGTCTCTGTTCAGCCAAGGGCACCAACACTGGTGCGGCACGGTCACAGGAGGGCAGTGATATGCGCAGTGTTCCGGTCGTTCTCGCAAGCTTGGCATGGATGTTCGCGGCGGCCGCGGCCGCGCAGGTCACCTACAGCAACCGTCCGCCACCGCCTCCTGCCAGGTACCAGCCTGGTTATCCGGGAAATCCAGGCCAGGCCGTTGCCTGCGGCAGTCCGCAATATCGCCTGATGCGTTGCCCGGTACCGCCCGGCTGGCGCGGCGCGCGCCTGGTCCGCCAGACCTCCGATTCGGCTTGCGTGGAAGGGCGCACCTGGGGATTCGATCGCGGCAGCATCTGGGTCAACAAGGGCTGCGGTGGCGAGTTCGTCGCTGCTGGCGGTTGGCAGCCGGGGCCCAACTGGAATCGCGACTTCGCCGTCTCCTGCGGCAGCCCGCAGTACCACCGCGCCTTCTGCCAGGTCGACGTCGGTGCCCAGGGCCAAGTCCGCTTGCAACGCCAGTTGTCCGATTCGGCCTGCGTCGAAGGCCGGACCTGGGGCTGGAACCGCGCGGGCATCTGGGTGGACAAGGGCTGCGGCGCGAGCTTCCTGGTGACCCGACGTTGGTGATGTGGCGCGGCGACGGAATCCGAACGGCAATCGCTGCTGAATCCGCCATCGGGGTCACGCCGGGATCCGGCGTCGATCCGCTAGACTCCGCGCTCGCCCTGCTGGATCGATAGAAAAACCTTGTCCTGGTTCGAGCGCGTGCGCCGGGTCTGGCCCTTCGCACGCTGGCCCATCCTGATCGGCATCGGACTCGCCGTCGGCTTCGTGGTTCCCTACACGCTGGTCCTCGACCACCGCGTGAGGACCCGCGTGACCGAAATCGACTTCAACCAGCCGACGCGGGTGTACGCGCGTCCGCAGTTGCTCGCAGCAGGGGTGCCGATGGACAAGGCCACCCTGAAGCTGGAACTCGGGATGGCCGGTTATACCGAGGCGCCGTCCAGCGCGCGGGTGCCCGGCACCTGGAACGCGGCCGGCGACACCTTCATGATCGCTTCGCGCGGCTACAGGGATCCGCTCGGCGGCGAGCTGCCGCGCCGGGTGCGGGTGAAGCTCGGCTCGGGGCGCATCCAGTCGGTGTTGGACGTCACGGCGAACAAGCCGCTCCACAAGACGCACCTGGATCCCGCGCGGATCGCCACGATGTATGGCGCCCAGCAGGAAGAGCGCATCATCCTGCCGCTTTCGGAACTGCCGCCGCTGCTGGTGCAGGGCGTGCAGGCGGTCGAGGACCGCGACTTCAAGAACAACCACGGCATCGACTTGTCTTCGATCGTGCGCGCCGCGCTCGCCGACCTGCGTGCCGGGCACGCGGTGCAGGGTGGTTCGACGATCACCCAGCAACTGGTGCGCAACCTGTTCCTCGACCGCAGCCGCACGCTGGTGCGCAAGTTCAACGAGGTGCTGCTGTCGATCCTGCTGGATGCGCACTTCAGCAAGGGCCAGATCCTCAATGCGTACTGCAATGAGGTATTCCTCGGCCAGCAGGGCAACCAGGCGGTGCACGGCTTCGCCGCCGCGAGCTGGTATTACTTCGGGCGGCCGTTGCAGACCCTGCGTCCGCAGGAGATCGCGCTGCTGGTCGGGATGGTGCGCGGTCCGAGCTATTACGATCCGCGCCGCAATCCGGAGCGTGCGCTCAGCCGTCGCAACGTGGCGCTCGACGCCTTCCACACCACGGGATTGTTGAACGACGCGCAATGGAAGGCCGCCAAGTCGGCGCCGCTCGACGTGACGCCGAAGCCGCAACTGGTGGTCGACCGCTTCCCTGCGTTCATGCAGGTGGTGCGCGAGCAGATCACCCACGACTTCAGCGAGCAGCAGCTCCGCAATGGCGGACTGTCGGTGTACACCACGCTCGATCCGGCCGCACAGGTGTACGCCGAGCAATCGCTGGACGAGACGATCAAGGGACTCGGCAAGCGCGGCGACGCGCTGGAAGGCGCGGTGGTGGTGGTCGAACCTTCGACCGGCAGCGTGCTGGCGATGGTCGGGGGACGCGAGTCGGACCTGCACGGCTTCAACCGCGCCTACGACGCGCGCCGCCCGGTCGGCTCCAGCCTGAAGCCGTTCTACTACCTGATGGCGCTGACCGATCCCACGCACTGGAATGTCGCGTCGCTGCTGGACGATTCTCCGATCTCGTTGAAGCTGCCGAATGGCAAGCTGTGGACGCCGCACAACGATGACAACCGCTCGCACGGCGAGGTGCCGATGGTCGAGGCGCTCGCCAAGTCCTACAACCTCGCAAGCGTGCACCTCGGCCTGCAGCTCGGCGTCGACAGGGTCGCGGCGTTCCTGCGCTCGTTCGGGCTCGAGGGCGTGCAGGCCAACCCGTCGCTGCTGCTGGGTGCAGTCGACATGTCGCCGTTCCAGCTCGCGCAGTTGTACGAATTCTTCGCCGGCCACGGCCACGCGCTGCCGCTGCTGACCCTGCGCGGCGTGCTCGATGGAAGAGGTCATGTGGTGAAGCAGTACGCGGTGCAGCCCGGCAAGGGCCAGTACCAGCAGGCGGAGCACCTGGTCCGCTGGATGCTGCAGCAGGTGACCGAATACGGTACGGCCGCGGCGATCGGCGATTCCAGGCTCGCCGACCTGCACGCCGCCGGCAAGACCGGCACTTCGGACCACCAGCGCGACTCCTGGTACTCCGGTTTCACCGGCGACCGCCTGGCAGTGGCATGGGTGGGCCGCGACGACAACAAGCCGACCCACCTGTGGGGCGCCACCGGCGCGCTGAAAGTGTGGATGAAGCTGTTCGAGAAGATGCCGAGCACGCCGCTGACCACGTCGTTCGGCGATGGCATCCAGTATGCGTGGATCGATCCGTCCACCGGCCAGGGCACGCTGCCGCAATGCGATGGCGCACGCCAGTATCCTTTCATCGACGGCTATGCGCCGCAGGTCCAGAACCACTGCTACCTGCAGCGCCTGGAACACATTTTCAGCAGCGGCGATTCCGCTGACGGAGCGGCGCAGCCGCCATCCGGCGCGCGGTGATGGCACTGACCCCTGGAGCGAAAAAATCGATGAGCGTGAAATCGGGCCGCGTCGCGGCCATGGTCGCCGCCGCAGGTGCGTTGTTGCTTGCGGCATGCTCGAATCCGCCGCTGCCGCCGCCGGCATCGGAGCGCAGTTCGCCGACCGCGATGGTCGAAGCGATCCGCGCGGCCGGGGCCAACGACAAGTCGGTGGTGCAGGTCGCGCCGCTGCGCGATCCCGCGGTCGATGGATTTCTGGACCGTGCGCACGCGGACGAGAACGCGGGCAAGTATCAGGACGCGTTGGACAAGATCGATGCTGCGCTGAAGCTTTCTCCGGATGCGC
>JBOHYO010000206.1:0-4583 GCA_050737935.1 Rhodanobacteraceae bacterium | reverse complement strand
GCGAGCGCCGGCTCCGCCTCCACGATGCCGGCGCGATCGAGCAGCTCGAACGGAACGCCGTATTGTTCGAGCACCGCGATGTCGCTGGCGGCTGCATCCAGTTGCGACTGGGTGCGGAAAAGTTGCAGCGTGCCGAGCCTGCGACCTTCGTAGTCGAGCCCAAGTTCGCCCGCAAGCTCGTTGAGGCATTCGGCGCTGTAGCGTGCAAGCCGCAGCATGCGCGCCTTGTTGATCGCGTAGCGTCCAGCCGTGCAATTGCGCAACATCTGCAACAGCCACAGGTACTGGCGCAAATCGAGCCCTGGCTTGATCACCAGCGGCGCGTGGCGCGAAAACAACCACTTCAACGCCTTCAGTGGCATGCCGGGCGCGGCCCAGGGCGACGCGTACCCCGGCGAGATCTGGCCCGCGTTGGCGAAGCTCGCCTCGCGGGCGGGCCCGCTGGCACGATCCACCACCGTCACATCGAACCCCGCGCGCGCCAAATACCACGCGCTGCTCACGCCGATGACGCCGCCGCCCAGAACAAGTACGCGCATGGCCGGCCCTTCCTGCGGTCACTCGGCGTGATCGAATTCCGGCATCGCGTCGAACTGCTGGCCCTTGCGCCACTGGTCCGCACCGGGGCGTTTATAGACGGCTTTGCCGCCGATGATCGTGTACAGCACCCGCGTGCGCAGGATGTCGTCGGCCGGGATCGTCAACAGGTCGCCCGAAAACACGTCGATGTCCGCGAGCTTGCCGGGGGAGAGCGAACCCAGTTCGTGCTCCTCGTAGATGGCGTAGGCGTTGTTCCAGGTGTAGGACTTGAGCTCCTGCTTCCGCGTTTTGGCCTCGTCCGGGAAGAACGTCTTCTTGCCGTGGTCGTAGGCGCGGGTGACGCCGCAGTAGAAATTCGGGATCGGATTGGTGTCCTCGACCGGCGTGTCGGTGCCGTCCAGCACGATCGCACCGCTGTCGATGAGCTTCTTCCAGACGTACGCACCCTCCTTCGCGCGCTGCTCGCCTAGACGCGGAACCACCATTGGGGCGTCCGAGCACGCGTGGATGGATTGCATCGACGCGATCACGCCCAGTCCGGCAAAACGCGGAATGTCGGTCGGGTTCAGGTGTTGTGCGTGTTCGATACGCCAGCGCAGTGCGTGCGCATCCGGGTCTTCCTCGAAGATTTTCTGGTACATGTCCAGCACTTCGCGATTGGCGCGGTCGCCGATCGCGTGGATGGAAACCTGGAAGCCATCGCGTGCGGCGATCCGCGCGATCTGCGAAAGATCGCTCATCGAGGTGACGTTTTTGCCGGTGATCTGCGGCGCGTCGCTGTAGGGTTTCAGCAACCACGCGCTGCGCGTACCCAGTGCGCCGTCGGAAACATCCTCGCCCACGCCGCGCACGGTGAAATGATTGTCGGCGTAACCGATGGTTTTGTATTTCGCCAGGTTCTTGTCGAGGCTCGCGACATCCAGTACGCCGACGTTGATGTACAGGCGCAGCGGCAAACCCTTGGCCGCCTGCTTCTTCAGCCAGTCGATGGTTTCGAAATCCTCGCCCTGGTCCACAAACGTGGTAATGCCCTTGCTGATCTCGTTCTGCACCGAGAGCTGCAGGGCCTTCTCGCGACGGGCCTCGCGCGCGGCCCGCGGCAACGATTCGAGATGATGGTTGTACGCCGCGAACACCGGATTGGCGGCGGTATCGCGCAACATTCCGATCGCGTGACCCTTTGCATCGCGCACGATACTGCCGCCGGGCGGATCGGGCGTCTGGTCGGTGATGCCCGCGAGTTTCAGCGCCATCGCATTGGCATAGATGCCGTGGCCGCTGGCATGGTTGAGCAGCACCGGGTTCTTCGGCGACACGGCATTCAGACCATCCGGCAGCGGCAGCCCGTCGACGTTCGGTTGCGGCACCTTGTTCCACTTGGCCTGCTGCCAGCCCTGGCCGACAATCCATTGGCCGGGCTTGGCCTTGGCCACGGCCGCTTTCACGATCGCGACGATCTCGTCCCAGTTCTTCGCCTTGCCCACGTCGACCTGCATCAACGCTTCGCCGGTATCCATCAAATGACCGTGGCCCTCGATGAAGCCCGGCGTCACGAACGCGCCGTGCAGGTCCATCACCTTGGTCCGCTTGCCGATGTAGTGCGAAATGGATTCGTCACTGCCGACGGCCAGGATCTTGCCCTCGCGGATCGCGAGGGCCTGCGCCATGGGTTGCAGCGGGTCGAGCGTTGCGATGGTGGCATCGCGCAGTACCAGATCGGCCGGCTGCAACGCCGGTGGAAAACCGGCGATGGGTCCGCTGGCAGCGAACGCGGTCGTGATGGCCACGATCGCCACCCCCGGCAGCAACCTGAAAAAGGACTTCATCGAACCCTCCGTTCCTGATTGCGACGCTTCGGCCACGCATCTGCGCGCATATATTCTGCCTCGAGAATAAGCTTCAACAGCTACCGGCCACCAATGAAAAGACCCGCACCTGGCATAACCCCATGTTGTAGTCGCGGCGACCCATCAGCCAGCCACCGCCGCTTCCTGGCGCTGCATCAGGATTCGCTGGGCCTGTTGTCGAACGAGGTCAAGGAAGCGCTTCTGCACCGGATCCAGCGGGCTGTCGGGCCGGTGCATCGCATACAGTACGACGTCGAGGTGCGGTTTCAGCGGGCGCATCTGTACGCTGTTCGCACTGCCGCAACGTGCGGTGAAGGGGTCGACCAGCGCCAGGCCTTCGCCTTTCGCGACCAGCGCATGGGCCAACTGATAGGTCTGCACCGAGACGGTCGTTCGCGGTGCCGGATCGATCTGGGCCAAGTGGCTTTGCAGCATGCTGCCCAGGGCATCACGCACGGTGATGCCGATCATGGGCTGATCGGCCAACGCGCCGATCGGCAACGGCTGGGTCAATTCCGAATCGCTCCACCACCCAGGTGGAGCGATCACCATCACCTGTCCGCGGCACAGCGCCTTCTGGCGCAGATTCTGGTGACCGGTATCCTGCAGGGTAAGCCCGATGTCCGTTTCGCGGAGCGTCAGTGATTCGCACATCGCCGCAGAATGCTGGGTGGAGAGTTCGGCGGTCGCATCGGGAAAGGTCTTGCGCAACAATACGGTCGCCGCTGGGAGCAGCGTCAATGCCAGCGTGGGCGTGCAGGTCACCCGCAGCGGACTACTTCCCGGCTGGCTCATGTTGGTCGTGAGGCGCTGGAGTTCGTGGACGTCCTGGATGATTTTCTCGATGCGATCGCGCAGCAAAAAGGCCTGCTGCGTCGGCTGCAGGCGTCCACGCACCCGGCTGAAAAGCTCGAAGCCGAGCTTGTCTTCCGCGTGCTGCAAGGCCTTGCTGGCCGCCGGCTGCGAAATGTTCAGCAGCTTCGCGGCACCGGTGAGGCTGCCGGTGGTCAAGACGGCATGAAAGAGTTCGATGTATCGCAGTCGCATGCCGAGTCGCCTTCGAGGGGGTGCCTATGTTGATCCGGATCGTGATTGCCGCGGCCCTGCTGCTCGGCTCCCTGCCGGCAAGCGCCCGGCACGCCGACTTGCGCGATTACGGCATCGCGATCGGCGTCCTGCCGCCGGGAAAATGGAATGCCATCACGGACGTGCCCGGCGTCCGGGTAGGCCAGAAGACCCTCATTGCCGGGGACGACATCCGTACGGGCGTCACGGTGGTCTTGCCCCATCCGGGCAACATTTTCCAGAGCAAGGTCCCGGCCGCCGTGTACGTCGGCAATGGATTCGGGAAATTGACCGGAACCACGCAAATCGCCGAACTTGGAAACATCGAAACACCCATCGTCTTGACCAACACGCTCAGCGTGCCCACCGCAGCGGACGCGCTGATTGACTATACCTTTTCCTTCCCCGCCAACGCCGAGGTGCGCTCGGTCAATCCGGTGGTCGGAGAGACCAACGATGGCTTCCTGAATGATATCCGCGGTCGCCACGTAACCAAGGGCGACGTGCTCGAGGCGATCCATTCCGCGACTGCCGGCATGGTAGCGCAGGGCGATGTCGGCGCCGGCACCGGAACCGTGGCGTTCGGCTACAAGGGCGGGATCGGCACCTCGTCCAGGAAACTGCCCGCATCGCTTGGCGGCTACACCGTCGGCGTGCTGGTGCAGACGAATTTCGGCGGCGTGTTGAATATCGATGGGGTTCCGGTCGGAAAGCTCCTGCACCACTACTACCTGAGCGACAAGCTGGATCGCAAGCCGGATCCGTCACCCGACGGCTCGTGCATGATCGTGGTAGCCACCGATGCGCCGCTCGGCTCGCGCAATCTGGAGCGCCTCGCGAAGCGGGCGATCCTGGGGCTGGCGAAGACCGGGGGCATCGAGTCGAACGGGAGCGGCGATTACGTGATCGCGTTTTCGACCAGCCAGGCGGTGCGGGTGCCGTACGAATCGAAAAGCCCGCTGCAATCCATGACGACTGTCCGCAACGACGACATGTCGCCGCTGTTCATGGCCGCCATCGAGGCCACCGAGGAAGCCATCCTCAATTCGCTGTTCCACGCCGAGACCATGACCGGCCGGGATCATCACAAGGTATCCGCGCTGCCCGTCGACAAGGTGTTGCGCATCATGC
>JBOHYO010000205.1:0-1744 GCA_050737935.1 Rhodanobacteraceae bacterium | reverse complement strand
CGTTCGCACAGGCCGCGGCGAACCCCCAGTCGTCGACGGTATCGAATGCCCAACCCGTGGCGACAGCACAACCGGTGGCGAACGCCCAGCCCGCAACCCAGAAACGCTCGGTACCGCCGCTGGATTCGCGCATGTGCATCCGGGACACCGGCAGCCACATACCGCCACCCAAGGGGCAGTGCCTGCCGGTTGCCGGCAACAGCTACAGCCAGCAGGACATCCAGCGTACCGGGGCGGCCACCGTCGGCCAGGCACTGCAGACGCTCGACCCGTCGATCACCGTCCACGGGCACTGACGTGCGCTCCAGGGTGGGCTGATCCCGCGCTTGATCCGGGAGAAACTCAACAAGGTCGACCGGCAACATGACGTTGTGGATTTCGCGTTGCCCAGCCCAACGTGCATAGGGTGTACCCATCGCGCGCATGGCGCGCTCCTACAGTGGCGCCCGCCGGTGCGAAGCGCCGCTTTTTCTTTCGCCCGCGCCCGCCGCAGGCGCGTCACGCCGTGGCGGCATCCAACGCGCCGATCGCGGCATTGACCATCGAGTCGATGTCGCCCTCTTCGATGCAATAGGGCGGCAGGAAATACACCGTGTCCCCCAGCGGCCGCAACAGCATTCCGCGGGCCAGGGCCTGGCGGTAGAAACGCAGCCCACGCCGCTCCCCCGCCGGGTAGGGTGCGCGGGACGATGGGTCGGCGACGAGATCGAACGCCGCGATCAATCCGGTTTGCCGCACACCCGCCACGTGTGGATGTCCGCGCAATGGTGCGATCCGCGCCGCGAGGCGCGCGGCCAGCGTGCGGATCCGTTCCAGCACCGGCTCATCGCGGAAGATCGCCAGCGACGCCAGCGCAGCCGCGCAGGCGATGGGGTTGCCGCTGAAGGTGTGGGAGTGCAGGAAGGCGTTGTTGGCGGCATAGTCGCCAAGGAATGCCTGGTACACCTTTTCGGTGGTCAGCACCGCCGAAAGCGGCAGCGCCCCGCCGGTGAGCCCTTTTGACAGGCACAGGAAATCGGGTGAGACCGCGGCCTGCTCGCAGGCGAACATCGTGCCGGCGCGTCCGAAGCCGACCGCGATCTCGTCGGCAATCAGATGCACGTCGAATTCGTCGCACAGCTTGCGCAAGCCGGTGAGATAGGCCGGCGTGTGCATCCGCATCCCGCCTGAGCACTGGACCAGCGGCTCGACGATCACGGCGCAGGTTTCGTGGGCGTGTCGTTCGAGGATCGTGCGCATGTCCGAAAGGCGCCGCCGCGCGACGGCATCCGCGTCTTCACCCGGTTCCGCGTCCAGCCAGTCCGGGGAGGGCGCCACGATCGGTTCGAACAGCAGCGGTCCGTACACCGCCCGATACAGCGGCAGGTCGCCCACGCTGAGCGCGCCGAGGGTTTCGCCGTGGTAGGCGTTCGCGAGCGCGATGAAGCGCGTCCGTTGCCGTTGGCCCAAGTTGTGCCAGTAGTGGAAACTCATCTTCAGCGCGATCTCGACGGCGCTGGCGCCATCGCTGGCATAGGACACCCGGGTCAGTCCCGCGGGCGCGATGCGGACGAGCTCTTCGGCCAGTTGCAGCGCCGGCTCATGGGTGAAGCCGGCCAGCATCACGTGGTTGAGCGTTGCGGCCTGTGCTGCGATCGCGGCGGCGATGCGCGGGTTGGCGTGGCCGAACAGGTTCGTCCACCTCGAACTGATGCCGTCGAGGTAGCGCCGGCCCTCGGCATCGAACAGCCACGCGCCCTCGCCG
>JBOHYO010000204.1:0-11192 GCA_050737935.1 Rhodanobacteraceae bacterium | reverse complement strand
GCATTGTTGGCCATGGCCGAGCGGAACGCGGCGTTGTTGGCCAGCGCCGAACGCATCGCCTCATTGTTGGCAAGCGCCGAGCGGAACGCCTCGTTGTTGCCCAAGGCCGAACGGAACGCCGCGCTGTTGGCAAGAGCCGAGCGGAAGGCTTCGTTGCTGGCCAGTGCCGAGCGGAACGCCTCGTTGTTGGCGAGAGCGGAGCGGAACGCTGCATTGTTGGCCAGCGCCGAGCGGAATGCCTCGTTGTTGGCCACGACCGAGCGGAACGCTTCGTTGTTGGCGAGAGCTGCACGGAACGCCTCACTGCTGGCCACGGCCGAGCGGAACGCAGCGTTATTGGCCATGGCCGAGCGGAACGCGGCGTTGTTGGCCAGCGCCGAACGCATCGCCTCGTTGTTGGCAAGCGCCGAGCGGAACGCCTCGTTGTTGCCCAAGGCCGAACGGAACGCCGCGCTGTTGCCGATCGCCGAGCGGAAGGCCTCATTATTGGCCACGGTCGAGCGGAACGCCGCGTTGTTGGCGAGAGCAGAGCGGAAAGCCTCGTTGTTGGCCAACGCCGAGCGGAACGCCTCATTGTTGGCCACGGCCGAGCGGAACGCTTCGTTGTGGGCCAACGCCGAACGGAACGCCTCGCTGCTGGCCAGCGCCGAGCGGAACGCCGCGTTGCTGGCAACGGCCGACCGGAACGCTTCGTTGTGCGACAGCGCCGAACGGAACGCCTCGTTGCTGGCAACGGCCGAGCGGAATGCTTCGTTGTGACCCAGCGCCGAGCGGAACGCTTCGCTGTTGGCCAGGGCCGAGCGGAACGCTTCGTTGCCGGCCATCGCCGAGCGGAATGCATCGTTGTGGACCAGCGCCGACCGGAAAGCTTCGTTATTGGCGAGCGCCGAACGGAATGCCGCGTCGTTGGCAACGGCCGAGCGGAACGCCTCGTTGTTGGCCAATGCGGCGCGGAACGCCTCGCTGTTGGCCATGGCCGAGCGGAACGCTTCGTTGTTGGCCACGGCCGAACGGAACGCGGCATCGTGGGCAAGGGCCGAGCGCAAGGCTTCATTGCCGGCGAGGGCGGAGCGGAATGCCTCGTTGTGGGCCAACGCCGAACGGAACGCGTCGCTGCTGGCGAGCGTCGAGCGGAATGCCTCGCTGCCGGCCACCACCGAGCGAAGTGCGGCGGGATGGCTCAGCGCCGAGCGGAAGGCATCGCTGGACAGCGCGGTACGGAACGCGTCGTTGCTGAGGGCCGTCCTCATCGCCGGGTCGTTGATGATGTGCCGGTACACATCCGTCTGCATGAACTGCGCGGTCGACTGGTCGCCAAGCTTGACGCCCTTGTCGGTGATCTGGCCGGACTGGTAACGCTGTGCCGGCGCGATTGTCGCCGCGGCCATTTCGTTGGCGCCATGCGGAAACATGTCGCCCATGTAGGCAACACCGCCTGCGACCACCACGATCGCCAGTGCCAGCGCGGTCACCAGAGCCTTCTTCTTCGCCGTCATGCTTGCCATTGTGTTGCCCCTCGGTTCGTGTCGATGATGGGTGCGCGCCGGATGCGAGGATCGCGACGCTCGCCATCCAATACGATGGCCCACCCGGAAAGTTGGTGAGCGCGACGCATCCGGTGCATTCGGTTGATCGGTCCGGGCCTTGGCAGCCGCCATGGCCATCAGTCGCGGGTGCAGCGATTCCGGCGGCGGCACCGGGACTGCCTTTCGGATGGCCGCTTCCAGGTCGCGCAATTCCGCGCGTGCCAAACGCAGCTCCGGCGAGTGCGCCAGCGCCCCTTCCAGCATCGCGCGCCGGGCGGGATCCAGCTCGCCATCCAGTTCGGCGTGCAGCCATTCCGTTTCCGGGGGCGTGATCATGCCGCCACCCCCCGCGTGCACAAGAATGCGCGCATCTCCTGGCGGGCGCTGTACAGACGGGATTTCACGGTCTTTTCCGGGATGTGCAGGATTTCGGCCATCTGCGCGTAACTGCATTCCGAGAAATGCCGGAGCACGATGACCGCGCGATGATCCGGCGGCAATTCCAGCAACGCCGCCTGGATCAAGTCGTGGGTCTGGAGGTCGTCGGCGAGCTGCTCGGGCCCACGCTCCGCGCTGGCCAGCGGCAAGTCCGCGACATCCACGGCCACGAGGTCGCTGCGCATGCGCCGCTTCAACCGGTCGATCGCTTCGTTCACCGCGATCCGGTAGATCCAACTGAACAGGCGGTATTTGGGGTCGTAGGCGGCCAAGTTCTCGAATACCTTCAGAAAGACGTCCTGGGTGGCATCCGCCGCCTCCGCCGCGTTGCCGAGCATCCGGTACGCGACGTTGAACATCGGACGCTCGTAACAGTCGACGAGCCGGCCGAACGCGTCGGCATCGCGCGCCCGCAGGCGTGCGACCCATGGCGGGTCCAGCTCGTCATCACTTCTTCCCATATACGCCCCAACGCGGAAAAAGTTGGCGTTACGCGTTGCGCGGCCCCGGCCGGGACCACGCAGCACCCCTCAATCGTGCCCAGCGGTGACGCAGGTGATGGAGAACAGCTTGTCCATCCCCGAGTAACGGAAGACGTCGTGGATGTGCGGATTGACGTTGACCAGGCGGATGCCGGAACCCGCGGCCATCAGCCGTTTGTGGGTTTTCAGCAGCACGCCGAGCCCCGCGCTCGAAATGTATTCCAGCCCGGCCGCGTCGATCACGCAGGGCGGCGACACCTGGTCGAGGAACGCCTGGGCGTTCGCGGCCTGGCTGGCGTCCAGCCTGCCGACCAGCAGCACCCGGCGGTCGTCGTCGAAACGGATATCAAGCATGGGCGTGGGCCATCCGCTTGACGAAGGTGACGCAGCTTTCCCGGTCGCGGTATTCGTAATGGATCGCGTCGACCATTTTCGAAACCAGATACAGGCCCATGCCGCCGGGTCGTCGCGCGGCCAGCGGCGCATCGACATCGAGCTCGGGCACCTGCGTGGGGTCGAACGGCGCCACGTCGTAGTCGGTGAGACTGACCTCCAGCGCATCCCCCGTCCACTCCAGCCGCAGCCGGATGTGGTGGTGGGTGCCCTGGTTGTACTGCACCATGTTCACGAACAATTCTTCGATCGCAAGGTCCACCGGCAGGCGCACCGAAGGGTCGATGCCCTGTTCGACGAAAAACCGGTCGGTCGCGGCGACGATGGCCGGCAGCTCGTGAACGGAACGCTTGAACGTCGTTTCCACGGATTCCCCAATCCAGGAACATGCCGATCGCCGCCAAAGCACGCGCGTAGCGGGATGTGGCGGCCGGCGACAGTCCAACTATAGCGCCGATCGAACCGTCCGGCGTTGGCTGGGGCCGGCGCGTCGGCCTTTCCGGCCACGGTTGCGTAACTCGGCGAAAACCACGCCGAGTAAAAGTGACACAATGCCACGCTCGGCTACTGGTGCTCTCAGAGCTTCATCGAGCACCACCCTGCGCCGCCATGCCAACGTGCTGTGCGGATGGCAACGAGCGAACTTCCCCGCTGCCCGCCTTGCATCGCGCCGCATGAAGCTTGACACTTCGGTCGGGCACAGGTCGGCCTGCCAGCGATGGGGTGGCGCACGTGGCCTTGGCACGCTCTTCCGAACGAAAGTCGTTCTTCGCCGAACTGAAGCGCCGCAACGTGCTGCGCGCAGTGGTGCTGTACATCGGCGCGGTCTGGGCACTGGCGCAGGGTATCTCGCAGCTGGCCCCGGCGCTCGCCCTCCCCGGCTGGGCGCCCCGGGCGTTCCTGATCGCATGCGCGGTCGGCTTTCCGTTCTGGACCGGATTCGCGTGGTTCTATGAACTTACGCCCGAAGGTTTCAAACGCGACAGCAGGATCGAGCAAGACCCTGCGGCCCGCCATTCCAATGCGCGCAAGCTGGACTTCGCGATCATCGGCGTGTTGATCATCGCGGTGGCGCTGCCGACCACCGGCTATTTCATCGGCGGCGATTCGCCGATTTCCCGAACCGTTGCGTTCGACCCACCCAGTGACTCCATCGTGGTGCTGCCATTCGCCAACTTTGGTGGCGATCCCAAGCAACAATACTTCAGCAACGGCATCACCGAGGAACTGACCGGCGCGCTGGGCCAGAACACCGGGCTCACCGTGATCGCGTGGGAAACCGCGTCCCGATTCGCGAGTGGCAAGCAAACTCCGGAGGAAATCGGCAAGGCGCTGAACGTCGCGCACGTCCTCGGTGGCAGCATCCAGCGTGAAGGCGACGAGGTGCGGGTGTCGGTGGAACTGGTCAGTACGGTCAGTGGCCGGCAACAGTGGGCGGCGCACTACGATGACAGCCTGAAGAACATTTTCGCGCTGCAGGACAGCATCACCGGGTCGATCGCAAATACGCTGAAGGTCAAGTTCGCCGGCACGCAGGCCGCACCGACCTCGAATCCGCAGGCGCACGACCTGTACTTGAAAGGGCTCGCGCTCATCGATCGCCAGACCACCGGCGACGCACGAGATGCGGAGCAGTATTTCCAGCAGGCGCTGGCGCTCGATCCGGACTATGCCGATGCCTGGACGGGCCTCGCGAACGCCTACATGCAATTGCAGCAGTATTCGACGCTTCCGATCAAGACTGCTGCCGTGAAAATCCGGGCGGCGGCCGAGAAGGCGCTGGCGCTGGAGCCCAAGAACGCCAACGCGCTGGTGGTGCTGGGTGTCGCGGATGTCTTTGACGGCCGCAACCAGCAGGCGCGAGCGGACTACCAGCGAGCCCTCGCGCTCGACCCCAACAACGTGCGAGCGCATCTGGATTACGCGCTCGTCATGCCGACGGAAAGGGAAGCGCTGGCGCAGACGCTGGAAGCCGCGCGCCTCGATCCGGACAACGTGACCGCACAGAACAACCTCGCCGCGCTCTACGAAGACATGCACGATTGGCCGAATGCGTTGCTCGCGCTCAAGAGGGTCATCCACCTTTCACCCCACAACGTGCTTGCCGCGTTCCGTCTCGCCGATGTCTACTCGAAAATGCGACAGGGTGGGGATGCGGTGAAGGCGTTCGATCTGGTGCAGCCGTCCACCGACCTCGACCGGCGACTTCTGGCGGCCGGGAAATTGTCGTACCAGACCATCCTGCAACCCACCCTGCACCCCGAGGCGCTGGCGGCTCTGGCCGAGCTTCGCAACGCCGATCTCAGCCCCAACGACCAGGAAAACGTGATTCGGCTTTACATGATGCTGGGCGACAAGGATGCGGCGCTGGAGATGCTGGCGAAAGAGTGCGCTGCAAACACGTGGCGGTGTGCCGACATAGGCGACGCTGCCGAGTTCGCGTCCTTGCGCGGCGACCGACGTTTCCAGAAGCTGGCGAAGCAATACCCCGCCACCAAACCGCAACAGTAGGGCGGGAGTGCCGCCTCGTGCCTGCCGGCGGACGATGTCCGGCCCTACGCCACGTGCAGCGAACGCTTCGAATCGGCGCCGCCGTGGATCACCGCGGCGCGCAGTTCCTCGGGATCGAAATCGTCCACGTTGATGAACTCGGACGTGACGCGGCGCAGGCGTTCCAGTTGCGCGCGTTCGGTTTCGCTGATCGCGCCCTCGCGCTCGGCTTCCGCCAGTTGCTCGAAGTAGTCGTGGGACCGGATGGTGCCAGCCTTGACGGCTTTCAGGAACTTGCGCTCGACCGGCTCGGCGGCGACCACCTCTGGCAGCAGCGCGTGCATACGGCCGACCGGGTTGTTCGGCTCGGGCGCGAGGTACATGCCCCGCACCATCGCATCGCGCGCTGCATTGGGTGCGGTGAGCAGCGCGGCGACGCGCCGGCCCAGGCGATCCGACGGCGGCACTTCGCGGCGCCCGAACGGGAACACCAGCGCATGCACCAGCCACGCGACGGGCCGCACCGGAAAATTGCGGATGACCCCGTCCAGCGCCATCTGCATCCTCCACACCGAATCGTGGAAGGCCCACGCCAGCAGCGGCCGTTCGACTTCGGGACGACCTTCATCCTCGTAGCGCTTGAGCATCGCCGAACAGATGTAAAGGTGCGACAGCACATCGCCGAGCCGCGCCGAAATCTTTTCCTTGAACTTCAGCTTGCCGCCCAACACGCCCATCGCGGTGTCGGCCAACAGCGCGAGCGCGGCGGAATAGCGGTTCAACTTGCGGTAGTAGCGGCGGGTGTAATCGTCACCCGGCGCCTTGCCGAATTTGGCGGAGGTGATCCCGAGCACGAACGCGCGCGCCGCATTGGAAATCCCGAAGCCGATGTGACCGAACAGCGCGTCATCGAGTTCGCGCAGAGCCTTGGCGCGGTCGGGCTCGCGCACCGCGTGCATTTCCTTGAGGATCCACGGATGGCAACGGATTGCGCCCTGCCCGAAGATCATCAGGCTTCGGGTCATGATGTTGGCGCCTTCCACCGTGATCGGGATCGGCGCGCCCTCCCAGCAGCGACCCAGGTAGTTGGACGGTCCGAGCTGGATGCCCTTGCCGCCGTGCACGTCCATCGCATCCTTGATGACCTCGCGGCCGAGCTCGGTGGTATGGCACTTGGCGATCGCCGAGGCGACCGCCGGCCGTTCGCCGCGATCGACCGCCGCGGCCGAAGCACGCGACAACGCGATCGTGGCGTACGAATGTCCGCCGATCCGCGCCAGTGCTTCTTCGACGCCTTCAAAGCGCGCGATCGCGAGGCCGAACTGCTTCCTGATTCGCGCGTACGCACCGGTCGCCGCGACCGCGAGCCGCACGAAGCCGGTGGCGTTCGAGGGCAGCGATATGCCGCGCCCGACCGAGAGGCACTCGACCAGCATCCGCCAGCCGTGCCCGGCCATGTGCGGGCCGCCGATCAGGGTGTCGATCGGAACGAACACGTTCTTGCCGCGCAGCGGGCCGTTCTGGAACGGGATGTTGAGCGGGAAATGCCGGCGACCGATCTCGAGTCCCCTGGTCTCGCGCGGCATTAGCGCGAGCGTGATGCCAAGATCTTCCTTGTCGCCCAGGAGGTGTTCCGGGTCGTACATCCGGAACGCCAGGCCGACCAGCGTCGCGACCGGCGCCAGCGTGATGTACCGCTTGTCGAAGGTGAGCCGGATTCCGAGCGTTTCCCTGCCATCGACGACCTTCTTGCAGACGATGCCGTAGTCGGGAATCGACGTCGCGTCGGAACCGGCGTATGGACCGGTCAGGGCGAAGCACGGCACCTCGCGGCCATCCGCCAGCCGTGGCAGATAATGGTTCTTCTGCTCCTCGCTGCCGTAGCGCAGCAGGAGTTCCGCCGGGCCGAGCGAATTCGGCACCGCGACCAGCGAGGACAACGTTGCCGAGATGCTCGAGAGCTTCTGCAGCACCGCCGAATGCGCCAGCGCCGAGAATTCCAGGCCGCCGAACTTCTTCGGGATGATCATCGCGAAGAAGCCCTTGTGCTTGATGAAGTCCCACACCTCGGGCGGCAGGTCGGCGAGCTCGTGGGTGATCTGCCAGTCGTCGATCATCCGGCAGAGTTCCTCGCACGGACCATCGAGGAACGCTTGTTCCTCGGCGCTCAATTGCGGCTTCGGCTCACTGAGCAGCCGCGACCAGTCGGGCTTCCCGGAAAACAGTTGGCCCTCGAAGCCGACTGTGCCGGCATCCAGTGCAACCTGCTCCGTTTCGGAAATCTTCGGCAGGACGCGTTTCAGCAGTTGCAACAATGGCGCGGCGAACAGTGCCCGGCGCAGCGACACCACGTTCAGTGGCAGCGCCACGAGTACCACGAAGATCCCGAGCAACACCCACATCGGCGTCCATGCGCCCAGCCCGAAGCCGACCACAAGGATCGTGACGATGGTCGCGAGCGTCCATTGCCATAGTCGGACGCGCCAATACGCGCAGGCGGTGGAGACGATCAATGCGCAGACGATGATGACGATGGTGTTCATTGCCGGGCTCCCGCGGCGGTGTTCCCTTTGGCATCGCGGCCCCTGCGCACGTGCGCGGGGGGCGAACCAATGGACTTCAGAAAGTATGCAAGGACGGCGATGAATGCGTCGTTGTCATCACCCGCCAGGGCATGGGTGGCGTGGGGCACCTCGACGTGTTCGGCGGACGACACGTTGCGCAGAAACTCCGCGACGGTACGCTCGGACACCACGTCGCTGCGGCCGCCCGACACCAGCAACACCGGAACGTCGATGCGCCGCGCGGCTTCGAGCAGGCGCTGCTGGTGGCGTTCGCCTTCTGCGGCGACCGTATCAAGCAAACGCGGGTCCCACCGCCAGCGCCAGCGGCCGTCGTCGCCGCGGCGCATCAGGTGCGCGAGTTCTTCGGCGGACCGGTGCCGGTGCCGCGGCCGCTCGCGTGCATACGCCGCGACTTTCTCCGCGGCATCCTCCAGCGTGGCGAAACCGTCGAGGTGCGCCCGCATGAAGCCCAGGATGCGTGCCACGCCGGAAGCCTCCCAGCGCGGCGTGATGTCGACCAACACCAGCGCGCGAAACGGGGAGGGCCGGATCTCGCCAGCCGCGACCATCGCGAGAAGGCCGCCCATCGAATGGCCGACCACCACCGGCGGCTCGCCGAGCGACTCGCCGACGGCGAGCAGGTCCGCGACAAACTGCTCGAGGCGGTACGCGCCATCGGGCACCCGCCCGCTGTCGCCGTGGCCGCGCGCATCGAACGTGGCGGTGCGCCAGCCGTCTTCCGCCAGTGCGGAAGCCGTGCGCGCCCAGCTCCTGCGGCTCTGCCCGAACCCGTGTGCGAACAGCACCGGCGGCGCCGCGGTCGGGCCGCAGGTTTCGACGGTCAATGCCAAGCCGTCCGCCATGGTGAGACGGGTCAGGACACCGGCAGGGATCGCACTCGCATCTTCCATACGCAAAAGTATGGATTTGCGCCGCAAGCCTGTCAATACGCTACAGTACGGTCATGAACCTGCCATCCGCCGGCGCGCCGCCCGGGCACAGCGAAACGGCGCGCCGGAGCCGCGGCCACGCCCGGCTGTCAGCGCCCGATTGGGAGTGCGGCGCGCTGGACATGATCTCCGAGCAGGGCGTCGGTGCGCTCGCGGTGGAGGCGCTCGCGCGCAGGCTCGGCGTCACCAAGGGCAGCTTCTATTGGCATTTCAGGAATCGCGAGGCGTTGCTGTCGGCCGCGCTTGCGCGCTGGGAAGCCACCGACGAACGCGAACTGCAACGCCACATCGACGCCACCGACGAACCGCGCGAACGGCTGCGCGCACTGTTCCGCTGGGTGTCCGGCGAGACCCAGTCGCACCGGATCTATGCTGCGCTGCTACAGGCGCTGGACCATCCGCTGGTCAAGCCGCTGATGATCCGGGTGTCGCAGCGCCGCATGGACCTCTTGATGCTGGCGTTCCGGCAAGCCGGGCTCGGTGGCGAAGATGCGAGGCATCGCGCGCGGCTCACGTACTCGGCCTACGTCGGCTTCCTGCAACTGAACCTCGCCCTCGAACTGCCGCACCTCTCGCACGAGCAGTACGAGGCCTACGTCGAGCACGTAATCGACGCCCTGGTGCCTGTGTCACGCGATCGTCCCCATTAACGGTCCCCATTAACGAATGCTGCACCCGCACATGGGCTCGTCTTGCAAACGCGGGGGGCGGAGTTTACCGTCAGAAACCCTCCTTCAGATGGCGCCCCGCGCCGAATCCCCGATGCCAAGCAAACTCGATTCGCTGAACCGATGGGTCGATGACGTCGCCAAACGGACCCGGCCCGACCACGTCCATTGGTGCGACGGCTCCGACGCCGAGTACGACCAACTGGTCGCCGGCATGCTCGACACCGGCGAACTGATCGAACTGAACCAGCAAACCCATCCGCGCTGCTACCTGCACCGCTCCGATCCGAAGGACGTGGCGCGGGTCGAAAAGCTCACCGTGATCTGCACGAAAAACAAGGACGACGCGGGCCCCAACAACAACTGGATGGACCCGGCCGCGGCGCATGCGAAGATTGATGCGTTGTTCGAAGGCTGCATGGAAGGCCGCACCATGTACGTGGTGCCTTACTGCATGGGGCCGATCGGCTCGCCATTGTCGCGCTGCGGCGTCGAGATCACCGACTCGCCGTACGTCGTCGCCAACATGCGCATCATGACCCGCATGGGGACCGCCGCATTGGAGCGCATCGAGGGCGAAGGACGTTTCATCAAGGCGCTGCATTCGGTCGGCGAACTCGATCCCGAGCGCCGCTGGATCATGCACTTCCCCGAAGAACTCAGCATCAAGTCCTACGGGTCGGGCTACGGCGGCAACGCGTTGCTCGGCAAGAAGTGCCATGCGCTGCGGATCGGCAGTTGGCAGGCGCGCTCCGAAGGCTGGCTCGCCGAGCACATGCTGATTGTCGGCATCGAGAACCCGAAGCACGAAATCCGTTACGTCGCCGCGGCGTTTCCGTCGGCCTGCGGCAAGACCAACCTCGCGATGCTGATCCCGCCGGAGGATTACCAACGCGAAGGCTGGAAAGTCTGGACGGTCGGGGATGACATCTGCTGGATGCGGCCCGCCAAGGACGGGCGCCTGTACGCGATCAACCCCGAGGCGGGCTATTTCGGCGTCGCGCCGGGCACTTCGAAGAAGACCAATCCGAACGCGCTCTCGATGCTGCAGCACGACACCATCTTCACCAACGTCGCGGTCACCGCCGATATGCAACCGTGGTGGGAGGGTTTGGACGACCGCAAGCCCGCCAAGGACTGGCAGGGCCGCGACTACGATCCTGCCAATGGTCCCGCCGCGCATCCGAATTCGCGCTTCACCGTGCGCGCATCACAGTGCCCGTCGTGGTCGCCCGAAGCCGAAAACGACCAGGGCGTCCCGATCGACGCGATCGTCTTCGGAGGCCGCCGCGGATCGCTGGTGCCGCTGGTGTTCCAGGCCCGCGACTGGACCCACGGCGTGCTGCTCGGCGCGTCCATGGCCTCGGAAACCACCGCTGCCGCCACCGGCAAGGTCGGGGTGATCCGCCGCGACCCGATGGCGATGAAGCCATTCTGTGGCTACAACTACGGCGACTACTTCGCTCACTGGCTGTCGTTCGACCAGCCGGACGCGAAGCTGCCGAAGGTGTTCCAAGTCAACTGGTTCCGCAAGAACAAGAACGGCAAGTTCCTGTGGCCGGGCTTCGGCGACAACATGCGTGTGCTGGAGTGGATGCTGAAGCGCGTCGCGGGCGATGCCGGCGCCGTCGAAACCCCGATCGGCAATCTGCCCAAAGCTGACGACCTCAACCTCGAAGGG
>JBOHYO010000203.1:0-4925 GCA_050737935.1 Rhodanobacteraceae bacterium | reverse complement strand
TACACACAATTGCCGCAGGTCGTGCTGGGCGCGGCGTTCGGCTGGGGCATTCCGATGGCGTTCGCCGCGATCACGAACGGGTTGCCGCCGGTGTGCTGGCTGCTGTTCCTTGGCAACGTGCTGTTCTCGACGATCTACGACACCGAATACGCGATGGTCGATCGGGACGAGGACATCCGCGCCGGCGCGAAATCCACCGCGATCCTGTTCGGCGAGGCGGACCTGCCGATCCTCGGAATCCTGATCGCAACGCTGTTGTTCACCCTGCTGCTGGTCGGCCAGCGCGCGCAACTGGAATGGCCGTTCCTGATCGGGCTCGGCGTCGCGCTGCTGTTGTTCGCCTGGCAACTCTGGAACATGCGCTGGCGCCAGCGCGACGCCTGCTTCGCCGCGTTCCGCAACAACAACTGGGTGGGCGGCGTCGTGTGGCTCGGGATGGTGGTCGCACTGGCGATGAAGTGAGCGCTGCAATTCGCGGATTCGCCGTTCAGTCGTCGACTTCGCTTCGCTCAGGACGAACGGCTACCGGGGCTTTCGCAGATGAGCGACAAAGAGCTTTTGACACGGATAAACACGGATAACCGCCGATCAAAAAGTTCTTCATCCGGGTTCATCGGCGTTGATCCGTGTCAAGAATGTTTCTGACAAGCGAAACCAGTCACACGTTTGTACTCATTGTCACGGCTTACGGCGATGGCGCGATCAGCCGGTCCATTTCGGCCTTGAGGATCGCGCCGTGCTCGCGCAGCCAGTCGCGTTGCGCCTGGTAGCCGGGCATCAACGATTCGACCCGCGCCCAGAAGCGCGGCGCATGGCTTCGGACCTTCAGGTGACACATCTCGTGCACCAGCACGTAGCGCAATGCGGCCGGTGGCGCCAGCGCGAGGGCAAGATCGAGGGTGATGCGGTCGCGGGCATCGAGGCTGCCCCAAAGGCTCTTGAGTGGCTTGATCCGCATCCCAGTGGGCGCGACGTCGAGCCTTTCGACAGCGTGCGCCATCCAGCGCGAGAGGTCGCGACGCATCCGGGTCTCGAGGAACGTCGCCAGCAGGTTGCGCGCAGCCGGCATCGCGTGGGTGAAGGGGCGTGGCACGTGCAGGCGAAGCTCGTCGCCGCGGTCCTCGATGCGCGGGTATTCGCTCTCCAGCCAGGTGAGCTCGACGCTCTCGCCGCGCAGCGGGATCAGCGTGGGCACGCCCGCGCGCAGCGGCGGCGGACCACGGCGCGGCACGCGCATTTCCGACAGCTTGCGTTCCAGCCAGTCGCTGTTTTCGCGCAGGAATGAATAGATCTGCGCCGGATGGGTACCGCGCGGATACGAAACGCGGGCGCCGTGCGGCGTGACCGACAGGCGCAGCCGGCGTGCGCGCGGGTGCATGGCCTTCAGGACCTTGATGGTCCCGCCCCTGCCCGCGAGTTCCAGCCATTCGCCAGTCATTTTCGTGCCCGATGCGGATTTCCCGCGATCCCGCTATGTGCTATGCGTCCTTCGCGTCCGGGCGCTGCAGCCCGAACCACTTTTCCAACCCGGCAAACAGCCGCTCCAATTCCAGCGTCATCAGCGCAAAGCGCGCGTCCAGCTCCGCTTCCGCCGAATCCCGCCCGTCGGCGTCGAGGGAATCCTGCACGACGTCGAGGAAGCGCAACTTGCGGATCACAAGATCCTCGCCGAGCGTGAAGCTGGCGCGGTTCTCGAACTGCAAGCCTAGCTGGAACACCTGCTTGCCGTGTTTCAGATGTGCACGAACCTCGGTGCTTTCAAGCTCCTGACGCCGGCATCGGATCACCGCGCCGCCCGCCGGATCCCGCAGTTCGCACTCGTCGCCGAGTACCAGGCCTTCCGGCAGCTTGCCAGAGCCAAGCCAGTCGGTCATCAGCGCCCGCGGGGTCTCGGCCGCGGCCAGCGGCTGGGCCGGGAAGCTCCCCAGAGCCTCGCGCAGGGCGGCGAGGGCCGCCTCGGCCGCCTTCCGACTGGCCGTATCCAGCACCAGCCAGCCGTTTTTCGCATCAAGGTAGGCGTTCAGGCGCGACGGCCGCACGAAGGCCTGGGGCAGCAACTTGTCGAGCACCTCAGCCTTGAGGGCCCGGCGCTGGCGCCCGCCGACCGGCCGGCCCCGGCGCGCGGCCTCCTTGCGCAGCCGCGCGCCGAGTTCGGCGTTGACGACCGCGGCCGGCAACAGTTTTTCCTCGATTCCCAAGGTCACGAGAGTGGCCTTGCCGACCGTGTGGGTGAGGACCTCTGAGTCCGGCCCGAACGGCGACACGAAGCCTCGGGTGGCGACCTCCAGCGGACCGCACGGGCGCAACGTATGTCGGGCAAGGCCGCCGTCCAGATCCTTCAGCGACTTCGCGACGGCGGCAGAAAAACGAAACAGCGTGAGATTGCGGAAGAACATGGAAGAGCCGGGATTGGGGTTGGGTGGTGGGGGTGCAAGAACGGCGGATTCGGCGGAGTGTGTGCGTCAGGACTTGCGCCCCCGCTACCCATCGCCCGCCCCCACTTCACCCGAAAGGCACACCATCACGCGATCGCCACCCTCGATCAGGTTGTAATCGGCTATCGCGCGGCCCGCGGCATGGCGCAGGCGCTTGGCCAGCCGCGCGGCCTCGTGGGCCTGCCTGCGGCCGGGAATCGATTGGACTTGGGCGATGGACATGAGCCGGCCAGTGTAGCGCGCAGACGCCGGCGCTACACTCCGACCATGCAACCTGGCAACGATCCCGCGATGCTGACTCGCCGCCTCTCGGAACTGCGCGAGGAACACCGCGACCTCGATGCCGCGATCGAGAAGCTGGTAGCCGATCCCGCGTGCAACCAGATGCAGTTGAGCCGCCTCAAGAAGCGCAAACTGAAGCTCAAGGACATGATCGCGTACTTCGAGGACAAGCTGATCCCGGACCTCGATGCGTGAGGAACGGAACCCGGGACCCGGGACCGGCGGCAATGGCGCATTGGCCCATCCGATGCATCCGGTTGCACTTGAAAGCGAGCACGTCGTGCTCGAATCGCTCACGCTCGACCACGTGGCAGGACTGGAAGCGGCCGCGGCGGACGGCGAGCTTTGGAACCTGCGCGTTACCCACGTGCCGAAGCCCGGGGCGATGCTGGCCTACATCGAAGCAGCACTGGCAATGCAGGCTGCAGGCGCTTCGCTGCCGTTCGTGGTGCGCGACAAGTCAGACGGCACGATCGCCGGCAGCACCCGCTACTACGACTTCGACGCCGGGATCCCGCGCGTCCTGATCGGCCATACTTGGTACGCGAGGAGTCGCCAGCACACCCACGTCAATACCGCGTGCAAGCTGCTGTTGATGGAGTACGCTTTCGAGAGGCTCGGCTGCGCCGTGGTGGGATGGGAAACCGACATCCTCAACGCCGCCTCCCAGCGCGCGATCGAGCGCCTGGGGGCGTGCCGCGACGGCGTGCTGCGGCAACACAAGCGGCGCCACGACGGCACTATCCGCGACACGGTCGCCTACAGCATGCTCGCATCGGAATGGCCGGTTGCGCGCGCCGCCCTGAAGGCCAGGCTGCACCATTGAGCTTTCTGGGTCGCCGTGGGCCTCCCGCGAGCGCCCACTCATCCAGACACGCATGAAAAAGGCGACCCCGTTCCGGGGGTCGCCCTTGTCAGATCCCGCCTCGACGGTCGACTCAGCCGATGCGACGGCGCAGGCCGGCAAACAGGCCGATCAGCAGCGCGCCAAGCCCGAACATTCCGAGAGCCGCTGGTTCCGGCACGCCGGTGAGCGAGTTGGTATTGAAGTTGTCGAACGCCAGCCCGAGGCCGCTTGCTTTTGAGCCGGTGAAGATGAATTCGATCTTGTCGAACCCACCGCCGCTCGCCAGGTTGAAGGTCCACGGCAAGCCATCCAGCGAGCCCGCTCCCTTGGAGTTGCCCAGCGGGCTGTCCTCAAATGCAACCTGGACGCCATTCAGGGAAGCCACGACACGCCACTGCTCGGTGCCTGAGGCAGTGCCATCAATGTCCCAGATCTGGCCCGATGCGGCGAAGACGGGTGCCGTGTAATCGACGGTCAGGTACACGCCTTGGCCACCGCGGCTGTCTACTTCACCTCCCGTACGCAGGAACCAGTCCCCGAGACCGGGTGAGGCGGAGAAGCCTTGGTCCCAATTGCCCGTCTGGTCGTTCAGGAACCCCTGCGGGTTGACGTCTGGATTGCCACTGTCGAAGGTCCCCTCGAGGAAGGCGCCTCCGAACGTGACGCCCTCGGCGGCCCACTGGCTGGTGACCGAATCGTTGTCGTTCAGCCCCTTGGCGCTGTGCGCGTTCTCGAAGTTGATCAGCGTGGCCGAGGCTTGCGCCGACGCAAACAGCGCCATCACACCTACGAGGCCCGCCAGGTATTTCATCGATTTCATGGATCCTGCCCCTAATGGAGTTTTGTCGATTGCAGAGTCGCCGATTGGGACAGCAATTCGCGTGCCAAATAAAAAACGATATGCTGTTCAGTTGCTTGCATGCCACGCCATTTGCGCCTCCGACTAAATGTGTAAACATCTCCGACACTTTGGCGCGATCAAGACGGCTTGCGCAGGTCAGCCCGCGCTCGTCCCGCCCGTGTCCGCGCCTGCCGCGCCGGGCGTGATCTTCATGATCGACTGGCGAACCTCGCGCGCGAGGATCAGCCGCGCGTCGCGGGCGACGTCGTTGAGCGCGGCGTCGAATTCGAGCTTGCCATCCGCGTCCGCCCAGATGATCCGCCGTTCGCGCAGCTTCTGGATGAATCCGCGGAACAGGCTCTTGTCGAAAAATTCCGGCGCGCTTTGCTGGTAGAGCAGCGACACCGTTGCGCGGCGAGTTGGCACAGGTTTTCGAGCTGCGCTGCGCTGAGCGTATGCGGACCGTTCTTCACCAGTGCCGCGATGGCGATGTAGTAGCGCTCGAACGCCTGCAGCAGGG